>ONAE01000141.1 GCA_900315695.1 uncultured Prevotella sp.
ATAGCTACCAACTTGTGCGGAGTCTGTTCCCGTCACCAGAGACATGTCATCTGCTTTAACAGCCTCTATGTCTGCAAGAAAAGCATGAATTGTCAACTTGATTACTGCCATAATTATTTCATTTTAGATTTTTACTCATCTTCATCTTGTCCCAACTTCATCTGATAAACCACCACATCGTTATGAGCGGCAAAGTTATCAAGTTGCTTCTGTCGGGCTTCGATATATTCTTTCTGCCATTGATTCTCTTCGGCTCCGTCATTTTCCGCCTGATCGGTCTTGCTCTTGTCTTCCACAAAACTGAAGAAATTAACAAGACCTGTTATCTTGAAGGTATTTTGAATCTCTTCGGCACAATTCACAAACACAATCTTTGGTTGTTTGCCTATTTCCTGTGTGGCGAAGATGATAACGCGGATACCGCTACTGGAGAGAAACACTAAATCGGTGGCATCAAACACAATCTTACTGATGTCCTGCCCCCGATACGCTTCAAACATTTCCCGCAAGGCTGCGGAATTGGCGATGGACAGTTCAAAACCCAAGTAAACATGTAGCGTTGTCCCCTCCTTCTTAAAGACGAATTCATTTCCCTCCATATTGTAATCTATTTTACATAAGATTTGGTAGTTGCACTTAATGCCTTAGTTCTTCAATTTTGAAACGAGAAGCTCGCTATTAGCGGGCTTCTCATTGTTTAGTAGCGTTGAATTACTTCTGCTCTTCCGACTTCTTGGCTGCAGCCTTCTTCGGAGCAGCTTTCTTCTTACCCGCAGGCTTCTTCTCTGCAGGTTCCAGTTTCTCAAGACGAGACTTCAGACGGGTGATCTCCTTGTCCTTCATCTCGATCTCATCACCTTGGTTCTTAATAGTAGTCAACAGACCCTCCAGCTCATCGTTGTCGATGTCAAGCGGATAGAGGGCGTTCACTCTGTTGATGAAATCACCAAGAATATTCATATAGTTGGTGAAGGCATCAAACGGACCGCTGTAGATACCACGATCCAGTCCTACATTAGAGGGCTTGGTGGTCATGAAGCGGAAGTTGTTGGAAGCCTGGAGATAATCCCAGTCCTGATTGATACGCGGATCATTGGCGATGCGCAGACGGTCAGCCACACTGTAAAGTTTGTTGAAGGCCTCACGCTGCATGGCGTTACCCAGCCAGCAGCTGACATCGCGCTCCTCGTCCACCCATGACAGGGTATCGGGCACGTCGATCTGCCCCACACTCTTACAAGCCTTACAAATCTCCGTCGGTGTCATGAAGTTGATACCCTTCTCCTTGGCACAGGCAGGCAGTGCCTTGATGAAGTCAAGGATATTACTGCTCAACGGCTGGGCGATGCCCAGGGCAGAGAGCTCCATGAAGATATTGATGATCTGCTCCTCTTCTGGCAGACGGGCAATACGATCGATATAGGCATCAGCAAACAGGGGATAGCCGTCCCACTCTGAGTTGTTGAAGCGCAGTGAGATATCATCCGACAGCTCCACGTCACGAAGCAAGAGCTTCAGGTTCGGCGCGATGTTACAGTTATACACATAGTGCGGACTCTTCCAGCCGAGCACGTGCTTGGCACCCTCAGTGAGCATACCCTTGAAGCCCATGGCTGCTGCCTGAGCACCGATGTCATCACTGTAGATAAGAGAAGAGTTACGCAGTACGGTAGGCTTCTTGCCGAAGAGCTCCTCAATCTTAGCGGCCTGCTTCTTCACATCGAGCGCAAAGGTCTCCTCATTGGCCAAGGATGACAGACCGTGACTGTAAGGCTCTGCGAGGAACTCCACACAACCGGTCTCGTTCATCTTCTGCAGTTTCTCAATCACCTGAGGTGCATGATACTCGAGCTGCTCGATACCCGTACCCGACAGTGAGAAGGCCACTTTGAAGTACTTGCCGTTCTCGTTGATCATGTCGTGGAGTGTATTCAGCGCAGGCATATAGCTACGCTCAGCAATATCGGTGATGCTACGCTCGTTCTCATAGTCATCATAGTAATAATGATCGGTACCGATATCAAAGAAACGGTAACGCTTCAGATGAATAATCTGATGTATCTCGAAATATAAACAAATTGTTTTCATAATTGTTTAATGTTTAATGTTTAACGTTTAATATTATTCCTCCCATCCCAGAGTTCTTCTATAGAGTGTGCGGATCCAGCGTCCAACCTTCTCCCAGGTAATCTGATCCACCTCGTGCTTGCCCTCATCCTTCAGATACTGGAAGAGCGACTCGTTGTGGCAGATCGAATAGATGGCGTCAGCCAGGGCGTGGATATCCCAATAGTCAACCTTGATACAGTTGTCGAGAATCTCAGCACAGCCCGACTGCTTCGAGATGATCGAAGGCGTACCGCACTGCATGGCCTCCAACGGAGAGATACCGAACGGCTCACTCACAGAAGGCATCACATATACATCAGATGCTTTCAGACACTCATAGACCTGCTTACCGCGCATGAAGCCCGGGAAGTGGAAACGGTCGGCAATGCCGCGCTCTGCTGCCAGTTGGATCATCGCATCCATCATATCGCCTGAACCTGCCATGCAGAATCGGACGTTACGGGTACGATGCAGCACCATCGTGGCGGCCTCAACGAAGTACTCCGGACCCTTCTGCATCGTGATACGGCCCAGGAAGGTCACCACCTTCTCCTTACCAGTATGGTCTGGACGAGGAATGGCCTGATACTCATCGGGCAACGGGTAAACGGCATTATGAACGGTGTAACACTTACGCGGATCCTGATGATACTGGTTGATGACCGTCTGGCGCGTCAGTTCTGACACACACATGATACAGTCGGCCCAGTCCATACCATTCTTCTCAATGGAATAAACCGTTGGGTTCACCTTGCCACGAGAGCGGTCGAAATCAGTAGCATGAACGTGGATACACAGGGGCTTGCCACTCACCTGCTTGGCATGGATACCGGCAGGGAAGGTCAGCCAGTCGTGGGCATGAATGATATCAAACTCCTCAGTGCGGGCCACCTGACCTGCGATGATCGAGTAGTTGTTGATTTCCTCATGCAAGTTACCTGGATAACCGCCGGCAAACTCCATCGCGCCAAGGTCATTGACGTTCATATAGTTGAAGTCGGCATAGATATGCTCACGCAGCTTGAAATAATAGTCAGGCTCCATAATGTTACCCACGCGCTGCTTCACGTAGTCGTAATCGACATCACGATAAGCAATGGGCACAGCGTTCATGGCCACGATACGACAGGCATGCTGACTCTCATCACCAAACGGATGAGGCAGGCAGAGCACCGTCTCAATGTCGCCCTGAGCCTTCAGACCCTCAGAAATACCATAGTTAGCAGTAGCGAGTCCACCAAATACGTGAGGAGGATACTCCCATCCAAACATTAATACTTTCATAGTCGTTCCTCCTTATTTTTGATATGAATACTTATCGATCAGCTTGAGCGTGCGCAGAATCTCTGCCACGTTCATGGCAAACGACATGGCACCACGTCCGGACGCTCGATGAAGCTCAGACGGCTACGCTTGTAAAGCTTCAGACAGGCCTCCATATAGAAACCACCGAGCCAAGGCCAGGCAGTGCCCTGATGGTAGGCGTAGTCACGCTGGGTCTGCGGACCGACATACATCGGGTTGTAACCACCACTCTTCGGAGAGAGCGAGCGCAATCCCTTGGGTGTCAACAGCTCACGGGTGCAGACATCCACCACACTCTTCATCTGCTCCTGACTCAGCGGAGAGTAGTCGAGGGCCACAGCAAAGATCATGTTAGGACGGACGCTCCAGTCCATCATATTGCCATCCACATAGTCGAGCAGATAGCCATACTCATTGACGAAGGTATCCACAAACGATGCCTTGGTCTTCTGAGCGATTGCCTCCAGTTGTTCTGCACCCTTGGTGTCACCCTTCTCTGCTGCCAGTGAGGCGCAGAACTTCAGGGCATTGTACCACAGGGCATTGAACTCTACGATATAACCTGAACGCGGCACCACCGGACGACCGTTAGCAGTAGAATTCATCCAAGTGACGGCACGGTCACGGCCATTCGAATAGAGCAGGCCGTTGTCGTCAAGACGAAGGTTCGGGTGACCGCCATCAAGGATAAACTTCACGATATCCTGCAGCAGCTTGCCGTACTTCTTGAAGCCGTCTTCACGACCAACCTCCTTGACATACTGCTGGATAGCCCATACGCACCAGAGAGGCACATCGGGCTGCTCGATCTCATAGATCTTCACGCTCAGCGGTTTGCCTTCCATGAACTCACGCAGACCTTTCTCTGCAGTTCTCATCACCAGCTCAAAGTAGTCGATCTCGTCAATGGCCAGCGTCAGTCCTGGCAGTGCGATAAACGTGTCGCGGGCACGCGCCTTGAACCAAGGATAACCTGCCAGCAGATAGCGATCGTCTTTCTTGTCAATCTTCTCCATAGTGCCACTGCGGCGGTCGCGGAAGTGGAACTGGTGGGCGGCGCAAAGCAACATGTTATAGAAATTGTCGCGTGGTTTGCGATCCTCCACCTCTTCATCCCACAACTTCTTCAAGGATGAAGTCTTGATCTGTGAGGTAGAGCCGGAAAAGACGATGCTCTCGCCTTTCTTGATCGGCATCTCGAAATAGCCGGGCACATACAGATCCTCGTTAGAGGCATAACCGCGCTCCTGCTCCTTCGGATACTCTACGCCACGATACCAGTCTGGCTGGAAGACGAACTCATTTTTCTTGGAGAACTGCATATAGAGGTCGGGATAGCCGGCATACATACAGGTCTTGATACCACCGTCAATCTCATGATACTCACGGCTTGCCGTAGCGTTCTCATGCGTAAACTGGCGCACCGAACGGAAGGCCAGGAACGGGCGGAAGCGTAAGGTTGTAGCAGAGTGAGCATCCACCAACGTATAACGGATCAGGATACGATCCTCATAATGATGGAAAATCACCTCTTTCTTCAATACGACACCACCCACACGATACGTTGTCGTTGGTACAAGACTGGCGTCAAACTCTCTGATGTACTTGTGTCCGTTAGGACTGAATGCATTGCCCTGATACTTGTGGAGTCCCAGGTTGAATTCAGCTCCATGCTGGATGACCGTACAATCGAGCGACGACAAGAGCACATGGTTCTCATCATCTAACTCTGGTACGGGAACCACCAGCAGACCATGATACTTTCGCGTATTGCAATCCACGAGTGTAGAACTGCTATACGCACCAGAACGATTGGTCCGGAGTAATTCACGACGGAGACTTTCCTGTAGATTAGTCATCACGGCTTTTTCAAATCGTAAATAGCTCATAGTTCCTTAAAGGGTATTTAATGGAGTCTGCAAAAGATTTCTCGATATTTAACAATTATTTAATAAAAAAGAGGCTGAAAACTCAGCCTCTCATACTCATTCTGGAATCAGAAAGTTAATAACCTCCTGTTCCACATTGATGCGATAAGGACCAACAGGCGTCTTCATCAACCGTCCGTCGATGCCTACCAGCGCATGCTTGGCCGACTCCACGAGCACCTCTTTTGTACGATAGGGATGCACGCTCCGATGATTCAGGAAACGGCCTGTCACCAACAGCCATATACCCTCGATCAGTTGCACGACTTCTGGATGATAAACCACCGACACATCGAGCATGCCATTATATGGCACCGCATTCGGGGTCTGTCCGTAACCTGGTCCGCTACCGATGCAGAGTGTCATCACCTTACGGTCAATGGTGACGTCATTGATCTTCAGTTTCATCTTGTACTCCATCCTGTGGAAGAGCATCACAAACAGCGAAGAGACGAACGAAAGGGTACGGGAGCCGAAGAGCCGTCGCGTCTGCCGGCGCAGGTTCATGATATCTGCCGTCATTCCGATATTGATGCAGTTCAGGAAATATCGATGACACCGCTCACCATTGACATTCGAATAACGGATACAACCGAGATCCACCTTACGGATACGATGCTTGACAAGAGAGTCAACAGTCTCCTCAATCTCATCACCATCGATTTCCCAGAAACGTGCGAAATCGTTCATGACACCGTTGGGAATCACACCTAAGGCGATGCTTTCACGCACTTCACTCTCCTCCGCCATCAGGCAGTTCACCGCATCATTCAATGCCGAGTCACCACCCACGATGATAATGGTTTTATAGCCATTGTTGATCATCATCTTCATCAGGCGTTCCACACTCTCAGCGGTCTCACTCTGCACGAAATCGTAGGCGATGTCACGTGCATCCAGAACTTTCTGGATCTTCTCCCAGCGCTTACGTTTGTTGGTGATACCTGCCTTCGGGCAATAAATAATTCCCCATTTTGATCTTTCTACAGCCATAGCTCTTTTATCCTTTCTATCTTTTCTTCCATCGGAAGGGTTGCATCAATCCAGTGAATCACAAAGCCCCGACGCTCCATCCCCCTGAACCATGTCATCTGCCGCTTGGCAAACTGATGGATGGCAATCTCGAGTCGCTTGAACATCTCATCATAAGTGAGCTGACCGGTCAGGTACTCCGTCATGAACTTATACTCCAGTCCATAGTATATCAGATCCTCTGGTGGAATTCCTTCTGCCAGCAGTCCTCTGACTTCATCCAGCATTCCCTCCTCCAGTCGTTTCTTGAGTCGGCGGGTGATTTTCTCACGGCGCAGCTCACGGTCGATGTCTATACCTATTATTATACTATCTACCGCAGGCAGTTCGCGCCTGGGTGCGGGATGCTCAAGATTATAGGTCTCAATCTCAATCGCACGGATGGCACGCTGGCATGAATCCACATCGGTGGTGTTGTGCATGTTTGAGCCGTTCCGAACCTTCAGCTCAGTGAGCTGCTGAGTCAACTCTGCCAATGATTTGCCCTCCAAGCTGTCACGCAGCTGTTGGTTCTGTGGCACTGGCGACAGTTTATAGCCTTTCAGCACTGCCTCAATATAGAGTCCGGTACCCCCACAGAGAATAGGCTCCCTACCCCGCTGGCGGATATCCTGATAGACATCGTAGAAGTCCTGCTGATACTCAAACAGATTATACTTCGTACCCGGTTCCCGAATGTCAATCAGATGATAAGGTATCTGGTGGCCATCAACCACATAATCAGCCAGATCCTTGCCTGTTCCAAGGTCCATGCGACGATACACCTGACGAGAATCAGCAGAGATCACCTCTCCCCAAATCTCCGATGCCAACCTGGCTGCCACAGGGGTCTTCCCCGATGCCGTCGGACCCAATATCGTTATCATCTTCCGCATCTCGGCGACAAAGATACGAATAAGTGAGCGAAAATCCAAATTAATTTGGAATTTTCCGACCGGGAGTATCTTCGGCGAAGCCAAAGAGACACAAAAAAGCCACCCGACAAAATCGAGTGGCTCATTTTATAACTGATATTGAAAAATCTTATTTCAGCTCAGCGAGGTACTTAATGGTGCGAACCATCTGAGAAGTGTAAGAGTTCTCATTATCGTACCAAGAAACAACCTGTACGAGAGAGTTGCCATCACCCATCTTGCTAACCATGGTCTGGTTTGCATCGAAGAGTGAACCGAACTTCATACCGATGATGTCGCTAGAAACCAGCTTCTCCTCAGTGTAACCGAAGCTCTCGTTGGTAGCAGCCTTCATGGCAGCGTTGATACCC
>ONAE01000027.1 GCA_900315695.1 uncultured Prevotella sp.
AGCCATGAAGACCCTGAAGGGTACCGCTTGCTACTGCACGCACTATAAGGAGTACTGGGCAGACGGTGAGGAGCACTACGAGGAGATCCTGCTCAGCTGCCAGAAGCTCGAGAACGGTCCCGTAGCCTACGAGAACCCCTGGAAGTAAACCAGAATATAAGTATAAAGGAGCGGCCTCAGGAATTTGAATCCCGAGGCCGCTCTCTTTTTGGATTACCACGCTTATTAGAACCGGAATCCCAGCGACGCATTGGCAGTCCAGTCTGTCACACGTCCTGAGACGAAGTCACTACCGAAGCTGAACTGATTGTAATGACCATAGACGCGCAGATACCAGCGGTCGAAGTTATAGACCACGCTCATCCGCGCGTCTAAGTTCAGCTTCACCTTGTTGGGGCTCATCTCTTCCCGCTCATTGACGGTCAGGATCGTGGTCTCCGGGTCAGCCAGCAAGTCCAGGATCTCATCTTGCGAAAGCGCATCCCAGTCCTCCACATGAGGATTCGAGAACCTCAGGTTATACATATACTTCGTGGTGCGGTTGTAGAAGGTGAGCATCGGTATGGCCATCACGCTGACGAGCCATCCCCGAGCAGGCACCCAGTTGTAGGCATAACCTGCGCCGATGCTGCCCTGCGTGAATTTCATTTTTCCCATACCGAGCATCAACAATGTCAGCATCCAGTTGGAGTCGGTGCTATAGTCCGCACGGCTGTGGCAGTACATACCTCCCACGACTATCGATCCGGCAGAACGCTTCTGGATGAGCGAATTGTCATAGGCAGCCGCATAGGAGAAGTGCTTGCCGTTGAACATGTAATAGCCGTCGAGGAAGAGTGTGCGCACCTTCACAGGATCGTCCAGGTGGTCATCGTCGCCATCGTAAGACGACACTTTCTTCCCGTCAACATAAACGTCGGGCATGTCACTGTTATAGGAGCTGATGCGAAGGTTGATACCGAAGCTGCCGCCCATGGCTCCGAAGGTCAGCGTAGAGCCGCTGGTCTTACCGAACTCCTTGGAATAGCCGAAGCCATAGCCGCGATAGCCCAACCACAGGCCAGCGGAGGTGGAGAGCCCGTTCTTGCTCTTCATCCACAGGTCGGTGGGGCCGTCTTCAAGGTCATCCCACGTGGATGTCACCTTCAGCGTCGTCTGGTTCAGGGTGGTCCTGGCCTCAATAGCCCAGGAGGGCTTGGGCTGTTCGATATAGTTACGGTCAACGGTGGCCACAGCCGACGAGTCGATCAAGGTCTTCACCCAATAGAGCGGCTGAAGCAGCACAGGCTTGCCCTTGGCAGAGTCAGAGGCCATATGGAACAGGTTGCCGTTTTTCTGTGTTGCGGCAGGAATGGGCAAGGTCGCCGTGACCTCCTGCGCCTGTATTGCAAGAGGCATCAGCATCAATAGCAAGCAGAAAATCTTTTTCATTCTTTTCATTACTCAGTCTGTTTTCGGCGGCAAAGATAGGAAATAAAAGTGTAACCACCAAGTTTTTTTGGTCAGAAATCAATCACTGCGATTGGTCGGTTATAGTCATACTTCATCGTTGAAGGATGAGTACATTCTGAATCCTTTGGTGACATCGTATGCTTCGTCTTCTTCCTTTTGCTGAGCTTGTTCAGTCTGATAGTGAGCTAATGCCTCATCAATTTCGTTTTGCTTCTGTTCCAGCTGATGATCAGCCATGCTTTGACTCTTCTGACGCAGATCGTCAAGTGCTTGAAGGGCCTCGTCGATCTCTTCCTTAGATATGCCGACCTTTGTCAAGTCTTCAAGCATACGGGTCTTGTATTCAGCATGAATGGCATCTATACGACCACAACATTCCTCATAAAGACCCTTGATGGCATTCTTCAGGAGATCATGACGGTTCTCGTCAACAACGGGCATGGTGTATAAGATGTAAGAGCCGCCGTCATTCTTTATCTCCATCTTAAACTCCGGATGTGCCTCATAGACACCCTGGATAATTGCCTGCTGATTGTTCTCGTTTTTGGGATAAACTGCAAACTGGAACTCGTCCGGACTGCAGACATTAGCCACATCCTCGATGTTGTAGGATTCATCTCCTACATAGACGTTGACAGGCATAAGTGCTCCCAACTCTGCCTTGACACATAGGTTCATATACCTGTAACTGAGCAGGGTGACATAAGCGCTCAGCTTCTTCTGGGCGCTGTCTATTTCTGTTATCACGTAATTATTCATCATCTCAACTTCTTAATCTGAGTATTGTTCAAATATCTCTTCATCCGACAGGCAGTCACTGTCCTCTTGGAGCGTACTCTTGGGAACAGAACCAACAGAGATACCATCGCTGATATTCTTCGACTTGAATGCACTCTTAACCTCCAAGTTGTCGGCAGTAACTTTGGGTGCATCGAGACTGCCGACAACCTTCGTGTCGCCGTGCAGTTCGGTTTCCTTACCTTTCAGGTTGGCCTTCAGCTCCTTCAGTAACAGGAAGGCCTTATCATTACCCTTCTTTTCACCCTGTATGGCCTGAAGCACCTTGCCACCAAGAAGCGTAACCTTATTGGCCCAGACCATGATCTTGCTATCGGCTGCCAAGGTCTGCTTGTCGCCGTCGGTATCAACCGACACCAGATTGAGTTTCTTGGCATTGAGACTGACTGAGCCTGTTGCCTTACCTTCGGTTGTAGTGGATAAAATGGCCGTTTGCTCTGACCGCATCCTAATGCTTCCACCCTCTGCGAGCGACTTCTCCTTGCGCAGGCGGGGCTGATTCGGATCGAACTCTGTATCAACAGATTCGAGCGTGATGTTCTTCGAACTGATACGCACGGCACCATCGGCAGGATATTCACACTTGGTCACCTTGCCCTTGTCGTCGATCTCAACATTCTGCACATGAGCTGTTGATACTTCCACATTCTTTGCCACAAGTTTGATCTGACCGTCAGGTGCCAGTTCCTTGTCCTTGCAGAAGTCGTTTTTGAACTCCTTATCCACTGCCTCGAAGACAATATTCTTGGAGGCCACGTTGAATGTTCCCGCCACAGGACACTGAGCCGATGTGAGTTTGCCTTCATCATCATATTTTGCATCCTTATTGTCGGTTGTATCAACCGTCACATTCTTGGATGACAGTTGTATATACCCATCTTCCATCAACGAAGAATCTTCACGAACCGTCTGCACGTTGATGCCACATCCGGTGACGATGATACCGGCATCTTCATTCTCACGCAGCTGTCCGTCGCCATCTTTCGACTCGACTGTAATCAGCTCACCCGTCACAGCCACCGAGGCACCAGTACTCTCTTTCTTGAACGTCTCGGCATCCTTCGTCTTGCCTTTCTGATCCTCCACGCATTTCAACTGGCGGTTGGTCTCAGACAAGAGCGACAGAATGTCGGCATAGCTGCAGACCTCCTCGGAAAGCGACTGCGAGAGTTCCTCGATCTGTCCGGTCAACTGTTCCATATCGCCATAGCATGCACGCACGGCATTGCTCTTCTCGCCCAGCAGTTTCTTTTGTGTGAGCAGCTTTTCCATCATCGCCACCATCTGCCCGAGAGAGACTTTATGCAGTGTTGACTTCTCCTCAAGCTCTTTCTGATGCTTCTTGAGCTCCTCAAGGAGTTTGGTGAGCCGTTCTTTGTGATGCTCAGCCGACACAGAGGAGTCGATCTCAATCTTCTCATCAGCATGGATGCGCACACCCGTTCCGCCTTTTGTATAAACAGGAACTTCTGAGAACACACCCTCGTCGGCCTGACTGTGGAGAACTATATGGCGGGCCTGGCTTACAACCTCGGAACGACTGCCAACCACATGCTCCAGACCGTCGCATCCGGGATCCTCGGCTATCTGACGGATACTCTCTGAGCGCATCTCTACCTGGCCGCCCTGGCCGATACCTTGAAGACCAACATGTGAGCCACGCACGATCACCGTAGAGCCTGCACTGTCGAAATGTACGCCTGTCTCGTCAACATTGCCGATGATGATCTCCGGAGCCGAGAGAATGAGTCGCTCGTCATCACGGATATAACGGCCTTTCCGCCTTTCGAATTCCGTATCCTGCCTCATCTGCTGGATCTCGGCCTTACACTTACGGATTTCTGCCAGGTCTTTCTTGACACAATCATAACTTCTATTCCTTAAGTCCTGTTAGCAATTGCTTCAGTCTGTTCATGTTATAACTGTTGGCACCGCGCTCAACATGCAGGGCACCACGATCGAAGTTTACTGTAGAGTTTTCATCGTCGGAGAAGAGAATCTGACCACCCTTTCGGTCATCCCAGACCTCACGGTCGCCGACAATCTCCTTCCACTGATCCAGGCTGAGCGCCTTACTGGCATTATCCTTGATGTGGTCGGTAATGCTCTTCAGCAGTGGGGGCATGGTGGAGTTGTCTATCTCCTTCACGATGGTGCTCCACTGGTAGTTATCCAGCACTTTGTCGTCGGTCAGCTCTTCTGTCTTATAACCCACCTTCAGGTATTGGTCTTCCATGTGGGCAGGATCACCGGCCACCTTGGCGATGAATGCCGCAGCCACCATGCGCTTCAGGGCTGTCTTACCCTTGACGAAAGTATCCTCGGGAGTGGCATCCTTCAGGAATCCTTTCAGGTCGGTGCCGTATTCAGACATCACCTTGGTTGACACTTTGTATCTGAAACTCTGGAATGCCTCCTTCAGTGATTTGTCGATGTAGTTAGCCCCAGCGCCGTCCATATCATCGAAGAGTTTGCCAAAGCCTTCGATATGTGAGCGCAGGTTATGTACTGCCTCGCCGAGGGCATTGGCCTGCGGAAGCATCTCCGCCTTGCGTTCTTCGTCGCTTCTGAGCGTGACAATACCACCCTTGCCGATTTTCATCTTCTTCAGTTTGACATTCTCCAGGGCATCCACCTTAAAGGCGTTGTCCTTCCAATCTGCATCGGGCTTGACATCGTATGCCTTCGTGATCAGGTCGTCCACGATGCCTTTCGTACACAACTCGGTCTCTGCCTTCACGTAGGCTTCCTTCTTGTTATAGGCATCCAGCCACATCGCACGGTAACGCATGGTGAAGTCGTTCAGACGGGCATCAAGCATGGTGACCCTGTCGATCATGCTTCTGAAAAAGTTCTGTGATTTCGCCAGTTTCTGTTTCTTAGCGGCATCCCAGTCTTTATAGCGGTTCTGGTTGATGATGGTTTTGCCTTCACCGGCTTCCAGTCTCATATACCGCTTCGACTTGATGCACATCGTGCCCTCGATAGGTTTGAGGAAGGTCTCCAGAACCGTACGGAACAGGGCGACATCAAGAGGTGACGTCGCCTCCTTTACAGCCTTCTTGCTTCCCGAATCGGCGGCTGACTCTATGCCAGACTCCAATTTGCCTTTGACGGTAGAGGATGATGTGTCGGCCTTCTTCTTGATGTTATTGCCTGATAGCAACGACAGGTTGTTGCCTGCCTCGATCGACACATTCTTTCCTTTAATCTTGATATCTCCGTTGGGGGCTGTGATGGTGATTCCCGTATAGGCATCTAGTTTTACTTCACCTAAGGAAGAACTGATACTCACCCTGCGTTTGTCGGACGACATGTCGATGGAGTAAAGGCCGAAACGGTCGCCAATACGAATACCGCCCATGACATCCTTTGAGTTCGGCAGAGAGAGGGGCATTAAATCCTTGACAGGTCCTAAGGCCGGATAGACGCTGGCGACGAACCCGTCGGCATTCGCCGGGTCCTTGAAAGTAATGGCGTGTCCGTTTGGCGAGACGATGGCTATCGAGGCATCTTTGTGAAGGTTGGGACCCACCGTGCGGTTGATGCGCTCATCGGGTGCAAGTGTGTTCTTGGAGAACAGACTGCCAACCACGTATGGACGCTCCACATTTCCGCCTTCGTAGTTCACCAGCACCTCGTCGCCCATCATCGGCTTAAAGAAGGTGCCGCCGCCATCGGTTGCCATGGGTGTCGCAACACGGATCCAAGGCGAGGATAAATTAACGATGGACTGCTTGTAAGCCACAACCGTTTTATCAAGGTCCTGCTTCTTATTGACAACCTCGGTCTGGGCTTTTTCATTTTTCTTATTAAGTTCCTCGATGAGTTTTTTCTGCTCTTCTACAGATCCCTCCACCTGTTCTGTATAGGTCTTAAACTCCTCGTCGCTCATCTGTTTGAGTTTCTCTATCTGAGCTTCGAACTGCTGTTTCACCAGCGTGAGTTGCTGCACCATAGCTTCCTTTTCCGGATCAGCCTTCATCTCATCGATTTGTTTTTCCAGTGCTTTCAAGGTCATACTCTTCGTCGTGACAGTGATGAGCTTGCCTTTTTTCAAAGTGTCCAGTTCCTGCTGCAATTGTCCCAACGTGGCCTGCGCTGCTTTTTGTTCTTTCTGAGTGGTTGCAAGAACTGTAAGGGCTTGGACATATGCGATTTCAGCTGTCGTCAGTTGCTCGGCCTCTTTGAACTCCGGCTGCCAGGGATATACGATACGCACACGGCCCTGATACTTGGGATCCTTGTTGTCGGTGACAAAAGCTGTCTGAGGCTCAGCATGGCGGACAAACGGCACCGGGAGCAATGGTGGGAAGGGCTTCTTGAAGACTTGACCTTGCACACGAAGAGTTGCCAGCGGAATGGCAAAGATTTTCTGCGATAGTCCACCAGTTTTTTCACTCAGGACGGTGCCGGACTCATACTTTTCATAGCCGTCAGTCCATTTCTCTTCGCCCGACATCACTATCTGAATCACGATATAGATCTCTCCATTCTTGGCAATCTTGATTTTCTGACCTAACTTCACCTCTTCAATATTGGTATTCATGTCGATGCAGATGATTTCTTTCAGCAAGGCTTCCTCATACTGGTGCACCGTATCGTAGAACTGCAAGGTGGTCCAACCATCAGCATTCACGGAACTGAAAAGAACGGATTTCGTGCCGTCGCCATACTCAGACCTATTTTTCTTGGTGATGTATTTATCATTGCCTGATTTATTCGCAGCTGCCACCTTGTCGGCACTATCCATTTCTTTCGAGGCCTTGTCGGTAGCAATGGCAGAACTGAAGGCAGCCGCGCCATCTGTTGTAGACATGGCATTGGCTATCACGGGGAATACCTGCGATGTGACAATGTCATCGCTACCACCTTCATAACCCATCTCACGTGAGAGTGAAGTGAATTTGTCGGCAAACAGCGGGAAGAAATACTCGTCTGAAGACAGTTCGGAGTGATACATCCCTTCTTTGGGGAAGAGGTCTCTGGGGAATCCAGCAGAGTTCTTACCAACGGGGTTATAGTTTGTGTCGGCTGTTATTCCCAGGCCGTCCTTCATACTGTCGCGCGTATAGAATCCACCATGCGGTCCGCTGTTTGAGATACACTGGTAGGTGACTGATGCATATCGCCCGATGAGTTTTGGTTCGCCGCTGTCGGGCAGACCCAGAATCAACTGGCCTTCCTCGAAATAAAGAAATTCTCCGCAGCGGTTGGCCGTGCGCACCAGAAAGTCATAGAAGGTCTCATTATACTGAACCAGATAGGGATGTATCATCTCTGAGGGAATAATGAGACTCTTTTTATTCGGTCCCACGACCTCCTGATTGTATCTCAGGCACTGCCGGTGGTCATGGTTCTCTTTCAGTACATGACTGCCGACAGCATACTTCTTACACTCTTCAGACATGATGTTAGACCCAAGTTTCTTAGACACAAAGACCTGAGAGCTCTTGTTTAACGTCATCAACTTATCCATACTGAAGATAGACAGTCGGACGAACATCAACTTACTGCCGTCAGGCTGTCGGACCAAACGGGGATTCACTTCATATACAAAATAGTCCTTGGCAATGATCTGTTTGCCTATCTCATCACCATGACGGTCATGTTTAACAAGGAAAAGGCTGACACTACTATTCAAGAAAAAACCAGATATCGAAGAAACTTTATGACTCATCTCTTCGTTATCGTTACTGGTATTTTCCACAAACAATATCTCTGCCTCAATTTCGCCAGGCTGGTAGATCTTGCGGTTGAAGGCTATCCCTCTAAGTGTCATGCTATAGGTAACACTATCCAGGACAACCTCACTCTCATTTACATTCTCTAACCATAGGTCTGTCTCTACACCGGTTTCATTTTTGACTTTTTTTTCGAAACAGAGTCTATAAAAATAACTATCTGTCATGTCTGTTTAGTGTTTTTCTGGTTTAAATGAAGTCGAAAAGATCGGTGAACCCGGTCATGTCGAACACATCGCGAAGCGTCTGATTCATTCCCTTTATACTGATGTGCTTTCCCTGTGGCTGAGTATCAAGCAACAGGCTGAGGAAAATACGAAGCCCGCTGGAAGCAATATAATCCAACTGACTACAGTCGATAACAATCTCCTTACATTCAGTCTCATACAAAGGAGCTAACTCATCATCAGTCTCACTTGATGAAGGGGTGTCCATTCTTCCCTCCAGATAGACGGTCATGATGCCGTCGTTTTCTTCAATCTTTGTAATCATGTTCGTAGTAATTTATGTTTTTATTCCAATATTTTTATTGCCATCATCGTTAAATCATCACTCTGTTCGGCACCTGCCACAAAGGTTTCCACCGCTTCTATCAGGCCATTGAGGATTGCCTTCGACGAGACCTCTCCAGCCGCTTGTAGATGGAGCACCGTCTCTTTCATTCTTTCCACGCCAAACATCTTCTTTTTTGTATCCATGGCCTCTGTCAAGCCATCTGTATAAAGGAGCAGTGTACTGCCCTGCTCTATCTGAGTCTCTTGCATTACATATTTTGTTCCCTTGATAGCACCTACCGGCAACTTACGGAGAACAGGCAGGGGCTCTACTGTGGAGCCTATGAGCAAGGGGGGATTATGGGCGCCACAACAATAGGCCAGATGGCCTGTCTTGAGGTCGAGGATTCCAATAAACATCGTTACAAACATATGGGTATCGTTGCCTTCAGCAATATGGTCGTTAATGGCTTTCATAATCTCATCAGGCTGGCTCAGATACCTCGAAACAGTACGGAACTGTGACGTGACCACCATCATCAGCAGCGAGGCTGGTACGCCCTTGCCTGACACATCGCCGATGCAGAAATATAGTTTATCGTCTTTCAGGAAGAAGTCATAAAGGTCGCCACCCACTTCCTTGGCGGGCTTTATCGATGCATAAAGATCGATTCCCGGTAACTCAGGAAAACGTTTCGGGATCATCGACATTTGAATATTGCTGGCTACATGTAGTTCGGAGTCAATCCGATTCTTCTCTGCTCTTACCCTACGCAAATGATCTAGATTTCGCGATGTACGGAACACGATAAATCCCAGAATCAGCAATCCGATGCCAGTGACAAAGTATAACAGGAATCGAACCTTACTTAACTTTCCGAACACCTCACTGTCATCAAGAACCGAGATGAGCACCCAATCAGTCTTACCACCTACCGGATGGAAGAAGATGTGATGTTTCTCGTCCTTCTCATCGGTCACCTTGTGATAACCTGCCTTGTTGTTCGCTACTGTCAGCAACTTGAGGGCATGCTCTAACATGTGTCCCTCTGTTCCTGCTATCAGGTGATGACTGCCTGTCACTAGGAAGCGCTCCGTGTTCTTGTAAACCTTTTCTTTATCCATCAACTGTTCAAACCAGCCCAGCGAGAGGTCGGCATCGACCACACCAACGATCTTCCCATGATAATCGCGTACAGGAGAGCCATAGGTCGTCACCACCGTCTTGGCACCGTCGGCATCCATATAAGGCTCGCTCCAGTGTCCTTTGCCCAAAGCGATAGGCTTGGTAAAGAACTCACTTTTCGTATAGTCGTGACTGGCAGAGCCCAGTTGAATACTCTCAATCGTACCGTCAGCCCTTCTGCCTGCGAATGGTTCAAACCAGTAACCCTTTTCGGGGTAATAATTGGGAATGAAAGAGATGGTGCCTCCAAGAATCGCAGGGTTGTTTTCCACCATACGCCGCGTGATGACGAACATGGAATCGGATTTTGCAAGATCATCTGTCACGACCCAAGCCATATTATCGAGAGTCACCTCAACCTTGGATAACTGGTTATGAATGCGAAAGGCAATACTGTTCATCTCCTGCTCCACCAGACGTTCCATCGTGTCCTGTATGATGTTGTGGTTGACATAGTTCATCAAGCTGGAAGTGATCTCCAGCAACAATGCTGCTGCGATGATACCAGCCAGTCCGAGATGCCGTCTTAAGACATACTTCAGCGTCTCCAAGAAATCAAATTTTCTTGAAACGCCCTGACTTTTGGCATCTTTGATTTTGGTCGAATTTGCTTTTGGTTGAATATCCATACGAATTGTTGAATTGAATTCGTCTGCAAAAATAATCATTTTTTGAGAAATAACTGTCGTATGGTGAAAAAAGTCTCAAAACGTGAAAAAAAAAGCCTGGCAGAAATTGCCAGGCTTATTAATCTTACTCCCAGTCAGTACTTGTTATCGTTTTACCATCTAAGATATAGAGGAACTTACTAAACACACCGTTTTCACGCTTTTTAAGAAGTTCAGCAAGCTGATTACCCGTGATGGTTATTGAAGAAGATGCACCGCCAATCTTTACTGCTCCTACTTCTGAACTGCTTGAATCTACACAATAAAGCTTATAAGGATCAGCAACATCAAAAGTCATCTTGGTAATGGTAGAAACATCAACACCGTCTTTCACCTTCATTGATAAGCGTGCACCAAGTTTAGCTGTCAACTTAGCCTTTACTTGTTTTGACCAAGTGGTCTTGTCCATCTGCTCTTTCTTTACACTGCCATCAGCGTCGTAATACTCCACAGTGACATCCAGATACTTGATGATATCCTCAGAAACCTCAAACTTTGCCTCCATTACTCCAGCAACAGGAGTTTTGTCGGGACCTGGAACATTACCACTGTCGTCACTTCCACCACATGCAGTTAATACTGTTGTAGTCATTGCGCAGCAAAGGACGGCTGCGAGCGTCATCATAATCTTTTTCATACTTTTGTTTATAAATTAAAATTTATAGCGTTCACAAACGCAAGCTAATTTAGCTGTTTGATATCGGTGGCAAAAATACATAATTTATCTAAACTTTGCAACATTCTCCCACCCTAGAGCAAACTATTTAATCATTTTTCACAAATCAAACACAGCGATCGACCGGTTAAGCTCTTTCTCTAAATCTTACGATGAAGCCGTTCAGGTGACTTCGATCAGAGGTTGCTGATTCTGATTTTGTAAACATTTGAGTTGTACTCTATCTTCATCAGTCTGGGGAGTGCTGAACAGTGTTCCGAGAGACTGATGGCCACATGACCCATCGTACGACGGAGGTTGATTTCAACGCAAGGATGTAACAGAAAACCATCACCATCGTCACGTCGAATCACCATCATATCGATGCCGAAGGCACCCGCATAACGATCCTTCAAAAGCGTGCCCATAAAAGCACATATCTTTTCTTGAATAGATCTAACCAAATCGACTGGGATATAGCGACTTATCATATCTTGCTTTTCCTCTTCATCAGCAAGAATATTACCGGTGTATGTTCCATTAGAAGTTTGGAAGAGAGACAGGCCGACATAGCTGACCGCCCCACGACCATCGCTAAAGAACTCCATACCGAAGTCCTTCACCTTGTTGTAGTAAGGCTCCACCATGACAGAGCCCTGCTTCTCAATGACATGACGAAGCCACCCGCTGTCATAGATATTCATAATGCCGTCCATAAAGCGAACACCCCGTCCGCTACTGCTCCAGGGGGCTTTCACCACGAGATGCTCACCGCTTTGAAGTCGGTCGGCAATGGTCTCGATCTGATTCGTTTCACAGGCATCACCAATAGTACCGGGCATCTGTAAGCTGTTCAACAACTGCATGGCATAACGACGATGTGACAGTTGACGGATCGCATCAATCTGAGTTGCTATAGGCATCAAACGGGCATCGACACCCCAGCGGAGCAGACTGGAACGGATGGCCAGATCCCACCCCCAGACGTCAACAGCAGAAAAGTCATATCTGCGGATTTGATCTCTGTCTATATATCGCCCGAAAGGACGGCGGATCAGGCGAAGGAAGCGACGTTCGGCATCTTCAACATTCTCCACGAGCACACGGTCATCGGCCGCAGCCCAGATAGCAGGAATATATCCCAGATCCGTGCGCAACTGACGTCCGGCATGCGGGGCTGTAAAATTACTCAGGTTCGCAGCCAGTGCCAGGTCATGTTCAGGGTTAAAAACAAGCAATTTCATCTTTCAGGGCGCAAAATTAAAGAAAAGTTTTCAATTATCCACATAAAAATTTGGTAATATCAAACTTTTGCCTTACTTTTGCACCATTATTAAACAAAAACATAACTTTATGGCCGTAAAAATACTTAGTGTAGATGACGAGAGCGATCTGGAATTGCTGCTCACTCAATACTTCAGAAGAAAGATTCGCAAGGGAGAATACGAGTTCTCTTTTGCTCATAACGGATTGGAGGCGCTTGCCATGCTCCTCAAGAACAAAGACTATGATATCATCCTTTCGGATATCAACATGCCGGAGATGGACGGATTGACGTTGCTCACCAAGGTTAACGAGATGCGCAACCCTGCCCTGAAATGCATCATGGTATCTGCCTATGGTGATATGGGAAACATCCGCCAAGCTATGAACAATGGTGCCTTTGACTTTGCCACCAAGCCTATTGATCTGGATGACCTGAGTGTAACAATCGAGAAAGCAGTTGAGCAGATCAATTACATCCGCCAGACGCAGTTGGAGCACACCCAGCTGGAGTCGATCAAGGGCGATCTGGCAGTGGCACGCGAAATCCAGCAGGCCATCCTGCCACGTATCTTCCCTCCATTCCCAGAAAACGAACATCAGCTTGATATTGCTGCATCGATGAACGCAGCCAAGGACGTTGGCGGCGATTTCTATGATTTCTTCCGTATCGATGAGGATCGTATTGGCTTCGTCATTGCTGATGTGAGTGGTAAAGGTATTCCTGCAGCCATCTTCATGGCAGTGAGCCGTACTTTGATCCGTGCAACAGGTATTCGTGGCGGAAAGCCGTCGGAATGTCTGACTTATTCCAATCAGTTGCTTGCCAAAGAGTCGGTAGATTGTATGTTTGTCACAGTATTTTATGGTATCTATACAATCAGCACGGGTGAGATTACTTATTGTAATGCCGGTCATAATCCACCATACATCTTGAAACCAGACAGCAGTGTAGAAGTGTTGCCTATGCCTCAGGATTTCCTGGTTGGCGCCATTGATGGACTGGAGTATCACGACAATCACATTAAACTGGAACCTGGCGAGACACTGGTGATGTTCACCGATGGTGTGAATGAAGCCATGAATATCGACTTCAAGGAGTTTGGCGACGAGCGCTTTGAAGAATCTTTAAAGAAATGTGCAGGTATGGACTGCCAGCAGATCATCGACTCGGTAAAGGCTGATGTTGCTGCCTTTGTTGGTGAGGCTGAACAGAGTGATGATATCACCCTGTTTGCACTCAAGAGAAAGAAGTAGAATCAATCCGCACCAGAGACCACGTGAATAAAAAATTTATTGTTACCGCTGTCGGATGTCTGATCTTAGCTGGTACTACAGCTTACGGACTCATGGGCTGGGACTCGTCGAACAAGGAAATTGACGAGCTCAAGGGACAGTTAGCTGATTTGCAACGCCAAGGGAAGCGCTCTGACGTGCTCTCCAGTATCAGTAAGCAGATGGAGGAGATTGCCTATGAACAAAGGAAGATCTCTGATGAACAGCGTGAAGAGGCAATACAACAGACTGAGGTGGCCAACCAGATGCGCCAACGCTCAGAAGAGGAGCGGCATAACGCCATCATAGCCCAGCAGAATGCGCTTGCCTCTGAGAAAAGAGCGCTTGAAGCCTATGAACTTGCAGAACAGCAGCGAGAGGCTGCGGAAGAAGCCAGAGACACAGCAGAAACGCTCAGTTATCTGGCACTCGGTCGTTCACTCGGTGCTTTAGCGCTCACGCAGTTCAGGGCAGGTAATCAGGAAATCGGTGATCTACTGAGCTATGCGGCCTACTTATATACAGATAGGTACAATGGTGACGTTTATTATCCAACCATTTATCAGGCTCTCTCGCAATCCAGTCATAGCCAAATGGAATGGAACCGTCATAATGACGCTGTCTATAACCTTGAGTTTATGCCTAATAGCGATAAGCAATTGGTTTCTGTCAGCAGCTATGGTGAGATCTTCTACAACGAAGTTAATGGCACCCAATTAAAGACAACTCCACTCTTTAATAATAAGAACTACGACTTCCGTGACGTATATATCATTCCCACCAATGGTTCTATTTACGCCATTAGCCGCAATAATTTCCTGTATATCAAAAACGGCAAGGATGTCAAACAACTGGAGCTCCCGCTGGTAAGACCCTTCAAAATACAACTATGTCATGACGGGAAACACCTGTTGTTGATTGGTGAATATAATCTCGCGGAACTTGATCAGACCACAAACACCATTGTTGAAATAAAGAATCTGGATTACAAAGTCGTTCTAGCATCACGTTTGGACAATGCACCCTTACTCTTCGATGACAAAGGACGTATGCACGTTGTAAGAAGTTTGAAGAATATAGAGACTCGGAAAGTGCCTGTTACTGGACAGGTTACTGCATTTGAAGCTTCTAACAGACCTCATTTACAAGCGTACGGCATGAAAGATGGCACCATCTATCTATACGACAACAAAGGTAACACCCGGAAACTCATAGGCCATCGTTCACGTGTGTCAAGAGTCAGGATTAACGGCAATCGCCTTTTCTCATCCAGTTACGACGGCACCATTAACCTCTGGATTACCAACACCGAAAAACTGGAGCCTATCACATTGTATAGCAGCAACAACTGGATCATCTACTTCAACTACGACCGTTCAAAGAACTATCTGTGGTTGGGCGACCAAAAAGGAAATCTGTCAGAGATTCTCATCTCTGTGCCTATCATGGTGGAGAGAATCAAGCAAAAGCTGAAGCGTGACTTTACAAAAGCAGAATGGAACTATTACATTGGTGAACAGATACCCTATGAATCGTTCCGCCAATCTAAATCTAAAGGAAAGGAGGGCAAACAATGAAACGGGCATTATTGTTTAGTTTGATGCTGTTGTGTGCTTGTGTTGCTTCCGCACAGGGTATCCCTTTCCTGGAGAACTACACACCAGACGACTATCAAGCCCATAACCGCAACTTCGATATTGTCACCACAGATGACGGTAGTGTGTTTGTGGCTAATTTTGAAGGTCTTCTATATTATAACAATGTGGAGTGGCAAATGATACATACACCTGGCATCACCCGCATCACTGTAGTATATAAAGACAAGAACAACGATATCTGGACTGGTGGCTACAACTATATAGGAAGGATACAAAGAAAGACAAATGGCGAGCTATACCTCCAGTCTATAGGAAAGAAGGGAGCCTTCCGAGGAGAGGTTCAGGAGATTTGGGAGGAGAAAGATGGTGTAATCAATTTCCTCGTCAATGATGGAAACATCTACGAGATTAATAACAACCAGCTGCATGTCAAGAAACAAATCAGTAAAGAACGCTTAACCATTGGTCTTTCTGACGTTGTGAACGTTAATGAGCTTCTGGAAAACAACAAAGCAGAAGTGTTAACAGATGTTACCCAGGTGGAGCCGTTGGGCAATGGTATGAAGGCTGTGGTAAAGCGTGGACAAGGTCTTTCCATAACCGACGACAACGGTAAGGAACTATATACCATTACCGAAGCAAACGGTCTCTGTACAAACAATGTTGTTTATATCGCCTACGATGGTCACGGAAAGCTTTGGGGAGCAACCGAAAACGGTATCTTCTCAATTGCCATACCATCAGCCTTCTCACGCTTCACACGCAATGAAGGCTTGACTGAAGAAGTGTTGTCTATGGCAGTATTCAACGGAAAGAAATATATTGGTACCATTGACGGATTGTTCCGTCAGGAAGGAAAGAAATTTGTTGATGTAGGCATTGGTCATCATGGCTGTTGGCAACTGGTCTTATCTGACCAGGGGTTATTGGCAGCAACATCCAACGGTATCTATTGCATTACCACCAACGGCACTATCAGACAATTGTCCGCTATGGGAACAACTGCCATCCTTGACCTTGGAGCAGAACTCCTGAGTGGAGAAATCGATGGTGTATATTCCATCAATAAGGCCACCAACTCCAGAAAGTTGATTTGCAAACTTGAAAAGGCCACAAAAATCATTAAAGACAGGAAAGGCTTCATCTGGCTTCAAAATATCTATGGTGAGGTCTGGTGCAATCAAAACGACCATAAGGGATATCATGCATATCATACCAATAATGCAGATGCAATAGCTACTTTAGTCCCCACTCCAAGCGCCATTTTTGTTGTAAACTCTGAAGTGGAAAAGCCATTCCCCTATCCTCTTTTTTCTTATTTGGACAACACTGGTGTCACATGGCTGACCAACAATGAAGGTAAAGCTATCTATAGATGGAAGGGCAACAAAGAACAGGACGATATGAAGCATCTGCTCAGACCCATTGACCAGGTGACTGTACGCGCCATGTTCGTTCAAGACAACGAAGTGTGGTTAGGTAATGATG
Source organism: uncultured Prevotella sp. (assembly GCA_900315695.1). Lineage (GTDB taxonomy): Bacteria > Bacteroidota > Bacteroidia > Bacteroidales > Bacteroidaceae > Prevotella. The sequence goes on from ONAE01000027.1 coordinate 16,622, forward strand.
GCGGTATAACTATCATCGACACCAAGGTAAACGATCCTGCACTGCAGACCCAGCCAAAGCTACTGATACGCTCCATCAAACTGAGAAACGACAGTGTGGTTTGGGGTGGTTATGGAAATATGCCAGCCTCACAGATTGTCTTTAGTAGTCAAGACAACAATATCACTTTCACTTACTCACTCGACCATGAGTCACTGATTGGTGAGAACCTCTATCGCTACCAGTTAAACGATGGCAGATGGAGCACATGGGCCGATGATAAGGATATCGAATTTACGAATCTGCCTTATGGCAAATATACATTAAGGCTACAAGGTCTCGATGGCTTTGGGCATGAGACAGAAGTTGTATCCTTTGATTTCTCCATCGAATTCCCCTTCTATCTGAGGTGGTATATGATTTGTTTGTATCTCCTTCTTTTTGGAGCTTGCATCGTAGGATTGGTACGACTGAGACTGCGCAGTTTGGAAAAAGATAAACAACGACTGGAGAAGATCGTACAGGATCGTACGGCAGAGGTTGTGAAACAGAAGGACGAGATCCAAGAGAAATCAAACAGTTTGGAAAAAGCATTGGATGAACTGCATAGCGCCCAGAACCAGCTGATCCGTCAAGAGAAGATGGCCACTGTCGGTAAGCTGACCCAAGGTCTGATCGACCGTATTCTCAACCCGCTTAACTATATCAACAACTTCTCTAAGTTGTCTGAAGGACTCGTAAAGGACATTGCTGCCAATATCGAGGATGAAAAAGACAACATGAATGAAGACAATTACGAGGACACGCTTGATGTACTCGATATGCTGAAAGGCAATCTACAGAAGGTTGGCGAACATGGTGTCAACACCACCCGTACGCTGAAAGCGATGGAAGAGATGCTGAAAGACAGGACCGGAGGTGTCGTTGAGATGGATCTTTCTACCGTTCTCAAGCAAGACGAGGAGATGGTCAGCAAATATTATGCTGAAGAAATAGCCCAATATCATATTGCCACGCCATTCCATTACCCAGACTCTGGACTGCTCATTCGCGGTAATGCAGAACAGTTGAGCAAGACCTTTATGAGTCTGATTGGCAACTCTATATATGCCATTGTAAAGAAAGCGCAACGTAAGCCTTACGAGGCAACATTGTCAGTCGATGCTACGATGGCAGACGGAATGGTGACCATTGTTATTAAAGACAATGGTATAGGTATTGAGGATAAAATCATCGATAAGATCTTCGACCCCTTCTTTACCACCAAGACCACAGGAGAAGCCTCAGGTATCGGCCTCTATCTGAGTCACGACGTCATACAGAACTATGGCGGTAACATCTCCGTTGAATCGGTCAAAGATGAATATACTCAGTTTACGATTACATTGCCCGTTATAACCCAATAAGCTATGGAACAAGAAATCAAGAACCTCAAAGAACAACTGCAGAAGCAAGAGAAGTTGGCTTCTCTGGGAATCCTCAGTGCCGGCATTGCCCACGAGATCCAGAATCCGCTGAACTTCGTGATTAATTTCAGCAAGATGTCAGACAAACTGCTGAAAGACCTCACGGATATCGTGGAAGACAACGCAGACAACATTCCAGAAGAGGATCGTGAAGATATAGAGGATATCGTAGCAGATCTCAAGGAGAATATGGGAAAAATTGTCGAGCATGGCGAACGGGCTATCAGTATTATCCGTGGAATCCTTCTTGTATCACGCGGCAAAGAAAACGAGTATCTCCCAACAGATGTCTGCAAGTTAGCGAAAGAATATATCTGGCTAAGTTATCATGCCATGCGTGCCAATCACAAAGGCTTCAATGTCAGCATCCATGAACAATACGAGGAAGGGCTTCCCCAGATGATGGTCATCCCACAGGATCTGAGTCGTGCTATTCTCAACATCACGAACAATGCGCTTTATTCTGTGTGGAAGAAATCGCAGAGTGCACCTGAGGATTACAAGCCTGAGGTGAGCATTGGTGTCAGCAGACAGGACAACAACTGCATCATCACATTGACAGACAATGGAGTCGGAATGAGCGATGAAGTAAAACAGAAGCTCTTTGAAAATTTCTTCACCACGAAGCCCATAGGCGAAGGAACCGGCCTAGGAATGAATATTGTGCGCGACATCATTGAGAACAAGCATCATGGCAAGATCACCTTCGAATCAGAGGAAGGCCAGGGTGCCAGTTTCACATTCACTATTCCCATTACTAAATAATACATGCCACAACAAAACACAGCAAAGTTCATACTCAGGCTATTGGATTCATTGAAGACAAATGAAGACAAGATTGCTGTCGTTGACCAAAATGGCCAGCGACAGACCACATATAAAGAGCTCTTCACAATGGCTTGCAGAGTGGCAGGTTACTTACAGCAGAAAAATTATCCCCCTCACTCATTCATAGGTATCAGTCTGCCGACTTCCATAGAGTATGTGGCAGCAGAAATCGGTATCTGGTTAGCAGGTCATGCTATCGTCCCCATGGGCGATAAATATCCCAAAGACCGTATTGATTCTATCATGCATCATTGCGAATCACCCTTATTGATTAATGACGAGGTTATTCAGGCAATGATGAAGGCAGAACCGACAGAGCACTATGTTCTCCCGGAAGAAGAAGATATTAATGCGCTGTTCTATACATCAGGAAGTACAGGAACTCCTAAAGGAGTGATGGATACCTTTGCAACCTTTAGAATTCCACCGGCAGATGAATTCATCTTCGATGAGAATAAAATAACCGTCGCGGGTATCACGGCTCCTATGTATTTTGTTGCCTGTAAGCAATTATATACAATTATTATCAAAGGTGGAATAGCCAATATCATTCCATCGGAGACCACCAGGGATATTCGTAAGTTTGAGACATATTTGGCCAAACACCAAATAGAGTTTGTTTTCATTCCGCCCTCAGCCCTTGGCTACTTTCACAACAAGTCATCTCATCTGAAAGTTGTCATAGCAGCTGCTGAACGACTCTCAGGAATAGCCTCTTCAGAATTTAAGATTTATAACCGCTACGGCCAGACAGAAACAGGTGGCGCTATTTTTTCATTTTTTGTAGATAAAGAATACGATAATACGCCTATCGGTAAGCCAGACGCAGATGTAGAGTTCTGCATTTTGGATACAGAGGAGAAGCCTGTCGCACCAGGGGAAGAAGGTGAGTTGTGCGTTCGGGGGCCATTTACCCCTGGCTATTATAAAGAGCCAGAGCTTACAGAAAGTCTCTATCGTGGTGGATGGTTACATACAGGAGATATCGTTTGTCAACAACCAGACGGTAATATCATCTATGTCAATCGTAAAGACTGGATGGTAAAGATCAATGGTCAGCGCGTTGAGCCTGGCGAAATAGAGGCGGTCATCAAGCAGGTTGATGGTGTAAAGAATGCGATCGTTAAGGGCTTTACCAATAAGAACCGACAATACTTATGTGCCTATTATATCGCCAGTGGAAACATATTGGAAGATACTATCCGTGAGTATTTACACTCCAAGCTGCCGGCATATATGGTTCCTGCCTATTTTGTGAGGATGGATAGTTTCCCTCTTCTTCCAAGTGGAAAGACAGACCGGAAGTCGCTGCTTGCGCCTACCGTTCAAGAAGAAGGTATCGTTCGACCGCCATACGCAGAACCAACCAATCACGTTGAGCGCCAACTTTGCGAAGCATTTGAAAAAGCCCTGTCGGTTGACCGTGTTGGCATTGATGATGATTTCTTTGAACTTGGCGGCGACAGCATCCGAGTGATGGAAGTACAGACACTATGTCCGGAACTAACGCTTTCTTCCCGCATGATCTATGCGAATCGCACGCCGAAAAAGATAGCCGAAGCCTGTACACACACTGCATCCGTCAGTTACGCACTGCAGAAAGACTATCCCCTTAGTCAGACTCAGTTAGGCATCTACGTGGAGAGCGTATCACGTCACGGGGAAGTGGCATACAATAACGGCATGCTATTCCAGCTGAATCCGGCCATTGATGCAGAGCAGCTTTCTAAGGCCTGCGAAACACTCGTAGAAGCTCATCCATACATCAAGACCAGATTGTTTGTTGACAGTCAAGGGAATCCAAGACAGTTGCGGAATGATGCTGAGCCTTACCACCAAAGCGTTGAGACTTTGACTCAGCAGGAATTCGAGAAGCTGAAACTAGAACTGATTCATCCCTTCGACCTGCTCAACGACCGTCTTTTCCGTATCCGTATCCTGAAAACTCAGAAAGCACAATATTTGTTTATTGATTTCCACCATATCATCTTTGATGGAATGTCTTTCAGTACTATCATCAAAGACTTAAAAGATGCCTATGATCAGCTACCTGTTGAAAGAGAGACTTTCACCGGTTATGAGATTGCATTAGAAGAAGAGTCATTGCGTAAAACCGAGGCCTATACTTCTGCCAGACAGTGGTACATGGAACAGTTTGGTTCGCTGAAAGTCTCTTCGCTTCCCATGCCGGAGAAACAGGATTCACATATCACCTATGGACAAGAGCATCTTGAACTGGCGGTTGACTACAATCGGTTACAGGAAGTAGCCGAATATTTTGGAGTCACTCCCAACGTACTGACGACAACAGCATTCGGTTATCTGTTAGGTGTCAACACACACGCTCAGAAGTCACTCTTTGCCACAATCTTCTCAGGGCGACAGGATTTGAAAACCCAGCGGACGGTGGCCATGCTCGTCAAGACAATGCCTGTCTATACCAAATGGGATCAGGAAACGACTGTCAGGGATTTGCTCCAGACCACCAAGCAACAGTTAATGGGCAGTATGAGCAACAGCCTATTCTCTTTTGCGGAAGTCAAGGCCATGAACAATGCGATCAACAGCCATATCCTGTTCGCTTACCAAGGCGATTTGATGTCAAGCGACAATGAACTGTTTACCTATCAGCCTCTGATGGAGAACGCCACAGGAGAGGATTTGGCCTTTGAGATCCTGCGCAACGGTTCAAAACTGATCTTACATACCGAATATCACAGCAACCAATACACACAGTCCTTCATCCAGCGACTGATGCATTGTTATGAAACGGTTCTTTCAGGTTTCCTCTGTTCTGAATCAGAAGATAAGCGCCTCTGTGAGCTACCAATCTTAACTGATGATGAGCAGAAGGCCATCTTGGCTTTAGGAACGGGCAAACAATTAGACTACGACAAATCTGAGACGATTGTAGATCTTTTCCATCGTCAGGCAATACTTACTCCTGATCACATTGCAGTCGTCGATGAGGTATCAGAGATCACCTATGCCGAACTGGATCGCAGGTCAGACCTATTGGCCACAGCACTCATAAAAGCCGGTGTCAGCACCGATACCTTTGTGGCAATCATGCTCCCCAGGCGCAAAGAGTTCCTCGTTGCCGTGTTTGCAGTATTTAAAGCTGGTGGAGCTTATATTCCACTTGACAGTGAATATCCTAAAGATCGACTTGCCTATATCCTGAACGATTCGGATGCACACCTGTTGATCACCACCAGCAGTTTGTTGAAGGATTGTCAGACAGAGCAATATTATCCAAGAGAGAAGCAGTTGCTCATAGATGATTTTGATTTCAATAAGCCGTCAGACCATCCTGTCAATCATGCTCAGCCATCAGCACTCGCCTATATGATTTATACGTCGGGAACGACAGGAATGCCCAAGGGAGTGATGATTGAGCATCAGAGTCTGCGTGCATTCTTACAATTCCGTATCGACCTTCTGCAACTGACCCAAGAGGATCGTTGTGCACAACATGCCAGTTTCAGTTTTGACGCATCGCTCGATGACCTATTGCCACCGCTCGTCAAGGGTGCGCAAGTTCATATTCTTTCTTCAGAGTTGCGTCAGGACATCAAAGGAATGAATGACTATTTCATGAAAGCCCAAATAACGGGACTTACCATGAGCACTCAGCTTGGTATAGAGATGCTTAGTCATTTCAGGCTTTCCCTCAGATATCTGATGTTGGGAGGTTCGAAGATGCATCACATTCCTGCTGGAGCTACTAAAGTCATTAACGGCTATGGCCCGACTGAGTTTACAGTCTGTTCCTCCTATTATATCCTAGAGCAGGATGAAAAGCATGATAATATTCCCATCGGACGACCTGTTCCCAACAGCCTCTCTGTCGTTGTTGACAGAGAGGGACGTCTTGTTCCTCAAGGAACTGTCGGTGAGCTTTGCCTCATAGGCCGTCAGATGTCACGTGGGTATTGGAAGCAGGAAGAACTGACCAATAAGCGCTTCGTTGACTGTTCTTTCCTAAGTGGCAAAAAAATGTATCGTACTGGCGATTTGGTCCGTTGGAATGAGGAAGGCTTACTGGAATATATCGGCCGTATTGACAATCAGGTCAAGTTACATGGTTACCGGATTGAACTGGAGGAGGTTGAAAACAAGATGACTCAGTGTCCCGGTGTGGTTTCAGCAGCTGTTAGTGTACACAAGCAAGGAAGCATAGAATATATTGTTGGTTATTATACATCTGAAGGCAATCAAGAGTTGCCGGATATCCAAGAGGCACTCATGGCTGAGTTGCCCAGCTACATGGTACCCAGCCAACTGATCAGAATAGACCAGATGCCTTTGACCCACAATGGCAAGATTGACCATAAAGCGCTTCCAGTTCCCACGATATCGAGTGAAACACGAGTGGCTCCAGAAACAGAGATGGAAAAGCAGGTGTTTGAACTTGTTGCAGAGATGCTCAAAACCACCCAAATAGGTGTCACTGACAACTTACTGCATTGGGGATTGTCATCTTTGGCTGCTATGCGTTTAAGTACACTTCTCCAACGTCGTTTCAAGGTCTATGTCAAGATGGTTGAGATCATGAAACGCCCCACAGTGAGGGCTATCGCATCCCTCCTTTCTCAGTCTTCTGACAACTTTCAGACAACCTATGAGAGACGCGCTTTTTACCCGCTGATGGAGAACCAACTGGGACTCTATCTTGAATGGAAAAAGAATCCTGATACCACTCAATATAACATTCCTTTTGTCTATAGCTTGGAAGGAATAGATGCGGATCGATTGGTAAATGCATTGAAACAGGTTGTCAACGCACATCCCTATTTGAAATCTAAACTCATGGAGGTTGACGGCGAAGTTGTACTGCAACGTAATGATCAGGCTCCCGTAGAAGTAACAGTCTGCGAAATCAGTGAAGAGCCTGAAAACACCTATTTTCAAAAGCGTGTCCTTCCATTCCATTTGTTAGGTGACCAACTTTACAGGCTTGAAGTACAGAAGACGCCACACAGGACCTATTTGTTTTTTGATGTTCATCATATTATCTTCGATGGCTTGTCTAGAAAAGTCTTTGTGAAAGACTTAATACAAGCTTATAAAGGGAGAACTCTAAAAATTGAGAGATATCAGGCCTTCGACTATGCACTATATGAGCAAGAAGAGCTAAGGAACACAGAAAAGACACAAGAAGCAGAATCGTGGTATGACAAATTGCTGACCGGTGCCAACGCGATATCACTCTCCAGTTATTTGGAGCCAGATGGAATTGACTATGCAGAAATTGAAGTCAGCCTTCCAAGCCATACGATAAACTCATTCTGTGCTGTCAACGGCATCACAGTGAACAGCTACATGCATGCAGCCTTTGCCATTTTTATCAAACGACTCTTTAAAGAGGAGAATCCACTGTATTTGACCATCAGCAATGGTCGTGACGCTGGTGCCTACCTTCAGAAGAGTATTGGCATGTTCGTCAAGACACTGCCTATCGTCATCATATCGGTATTAGCACAAGGACAATCCACTGCCGCTTTTGTAAAAGAGATACACAAGAAACTCCAGAAAAGCTATAGTATGGACTACTATCCATACACCCATATAGTAGAACGCCACCGGGTGAATGCTGAATTGATGTTCCTTTACCAAGACGAGGTCGGGAAAAACGATTCGTGGGAGAATATGACACAAATTCCATTGTTATTGGATACCGCAAAATTCCCTATCAGTATTATTATCACGCCTGAAGCCGACAATTATCGTGTTACGCTGGAATATGATGGAAAGCGCTATAATTCTCAGGGCATGCGACATATTGCCCAAGCTTTCAGAAATGTATTAACAAATATGGCTGTCGCTGCCTCTGTCTGTGATGTAGAACTTATCAGCCTAGACGAAAAGTCTGAGCTTCTCGAACTAAGTAGGGGCGAGACCATCGAATACGACCAGTCGGAAACCTTTGTTGATTTGTTCCAACGCCAGGTAGCCATTTCGCCTGATGCTATTGCTGTCGTTGACAATCTGGGAAGTATGACCTACCAGGAACTTGACGACCAATCGAGCATATTGGCAAAAGTCCTTGTTGATCATGGTATTTCCAAAGATGATTTTGTTGGCATCATGTTACCAAGATGCAAAGAGTTCCTTGTAGCCGTATTAGGTATTTTCAAAGCCGGTGGTGCCTATGTTCCTTTAGACCCAGAATATCCGGAAGCTCATCTGTCGTATATATTGGACAATGCCCAAGCAAAACTTCTGCTAAGCATCAGTTCGTTGGCAACAGAAAAGAGTTTTAACGAAAAACTCTCTGACAGGATGCTCTTCATCAATGAGATTGACTTTAATAGAGAGTCTGCTCCCATTAACAACAGTCATCCCTCTTCTTTGGCGTACATGATATATACTTCAGGCTCTACAGGTAAGCCAAAAGGCGTCATGATGGAGCATAAAGGACTGTGTGCGTTGATGAAATGGCTGGTACCTCTGGAAGAGCTGAAGTCCGGGGACAAGTGTGCTGAGCATGCTAGTTTCAGTTTTGATGCCTCTTTGTTTGATTTATACCCACCTCTGACCTGTGGCGCAGAGGTTCATATCTTATCTTCAGAACTCCGCCTCGACCCAGAAGGTATGTGTCAGTATTTTAAGGAACGACACATCAATGGTATGACGATAAGCACACAGTTAGGAATGGAGATGATCAACAACTTTGAGCTTCCCCTCCGTTATATGGTGATGGGAGGTGAGAAAATGAATCAGTTGCGCAAGACCTCTGTGAAACTTATCAATGGGTATGGTCCCACTGAGTTTACTGTCTGTTCTTCCTATCATATTGTCAATCAGGAAAAAGACGGTAATACGATTCCTATCGGGCGACCAGTGCCTAACAGTATGTCTGTTATTGTTGATAACATGGGACACCTTGTCCCTCAGGGAATTCCTGGCGAGCTATGTCTGATAGGTCGCCAAATGTCACGAGGTTATTGGAGACAACCGGAACAAACAGCCAGTCATTTTTCCGCATGCGCATTCCTTGAGGGTGAGATCATGTATCACACTGGCGATATGGCCCGATGGAACGAAAAAGGGGAATTAATCTATCTTGGACGAACTGACAGTCAGGTAAAATTCAATGGTTTCAGAATTGAATTGGGTGAAATCGAAAATGAGATGATATCCTATCCTTCTGTGACTAATGCTGCAGTTCTAGTTTCCAAGAGAAATGATATCAAGATGTTAGTAGGCTTTTTTTGCGCAGGAACATCTATAGATCCCCAGGCCATCGTCAAGCATCTGAGTTCTTCTCTTCCCCAACACATGATACCTCAAATAATTATTCAGATAGATAAGATGCCTGTAACACCAAACGGAAAGATAGATAAGAAATCCTTATTATCTGATGAATTGATGAGTGGACTCAACATGGGCGAACATATACTTCCTGCCAACGAGGATGAGAAGAAGTTGTTTGAGATTGTCAAGGATGTCCTTGAAAGAGAGGATTTCGGTGTCACTGACGATTTGACATTATTGGGTCTGACCTCACTCTCTGCCATTAAGCTGGCCGATTTAGCTAATCGTAAAGGCCTTAACATCAAGGTCAATGATATTCTGAGAAGTAAGTCCATCAGAAACATACTTATCAGTGAGCAGGCCATTGGCAAGTGGGAGAACACTTTTGATGCTAGTAAGCCTGTGATCGTGCTGATACAAGGTTTTACCTATTACAAGAAGTTAGAACCGCTGATCAGCAAACTGTGCAAGCACTACTCCGTCTTTGTCATTGAGCCCATCGAAGACCACTATCAAGCCATATTTAACGAAGACAATTTAAGTACCCGCGACGTGGCAAAGTTCTACCTCGATTACCTGGAGGCCTACTTGCCCTCGAACGTTAATATTGAGATGTTTATTGGTCATAGCTTTGGAGGAGAATTGGCCTATCGTTGCGCTGTACGCTGGCACAAGAAAACTAATACAATGCCCAAGGTTTGTCTGTTCGACACGTTTGCCCATGTCGCTAACATTGCTAAGGAACAGCCTATCCCCCAAGTAGAAAGTCTGACTCCTGATGTAGAAACCGAAATCGAAGAAGTTAAGGAATGGAACCGTCATTTGCGACAAATGCTCTCGTTGAAAGACGACCGCGACCTGCCGACCTATGATGGCAACATTCTCTATTTCACGGCCGAAGACCTGTCCATGGATCTGAAAGTCATTCAGATGAATCTGCAAGAGCTGGCTCAAAAGAAACAAGATGATTTGAGAAGTTGGTGTACTTATGTCCCCCATATAAATATATATCCTGTCGCAGCAGGTCATCTGACCATGCTTGACGAACAGTTCTGTGACGACTATATAGCAAAAATCGACAATATTGTCTTACCCCATAATTCATGATATATATGAAAAGGTATTGGTGTATTATATTAGTAGTGTGCATGATGTTGATGCCCCTGATTGTATCAGCTCAGGAAAAGCAAAATCAACGCCAAGTCTATGAAAAGGCAGAAGAAGCTTATCAGATAGGTCAACTTGACCAGGCCATAGATTTGCTGGAGGATCATCTCAATGATTT
>ONAE01000011.1 GCA_900315695.1 uncultured Prevotella sp.
TGTGCCGCCAAGTGAACGACTGCGGCCTTTGTCTATGCGGTAGAAGCGTTCAAAGATACGCGACAGATGTTCTGGGGCGATACCCACACCGTTGTCACTGAGACGGAACTTCCAGCCATCAGATGTCTGTTCTGCCTGGATATCAATCGTGGTGCCCTCGCCTGCATAATTGATGGCATTGTCAATCAGGTTGCGGAAGATACTGTAAATCAGCGAGGGGTTACCCTGAATGATGATGTCCTCTGGCAAGTCGTTGTGAACCGTCATGTGGTGCTTCTCTACGGCAATGGCAGTCTCCTGCACGATATCACTCACAATCTCCGACACGTCTGTGCGCTCCATCGCAAGCTGATGGGCCGCATAGTCCATTCGGTTCAGTGTTGAGATGTCCTGCAACAGGGCTGTCAGCCGTTGGGCCTGTGCATGTGTGCGCTGGATAAACTGTCGTTGTGTCTCGCTGTTCATCTGCGGATCGTCGAGAATGGTCTCCGTATAGCCTAAGATACTGGCTACGGGGGTCTTCAGTTCGTGGGAGATATTCTGTGTCAGTTCACGCCGCAGCTGGTTCTCCTTCTCCGCCTGTTCACGACTGATGCGCTCATCCATCCAGCGGGCATAACGGTGCAACAGCAGCCCCAGTCCGCCCATCACCACGAGCGAGAACAACAGCAGGTGCCAGTCGCTGGTCTCCTCGAACGGCTCCAGATAAGCTCTGTCGTAATCCTCAAACAGGATAAAGATGATGGCATAGACGGCGAATACCACCATCACGCTCATCCACATCTTCGTTCCTTCCGTCAGTTTCTTCATAACTCAAACACATATCCGAATCCCTGGCGACTGACAATGAGATTGGCATATCGCCCTATCTTCTTGCGCATGCGGGTCACATTGACATCAACGGTGCGATCCGTCACAATGACATCCTGCGGCCAGACACTTTCAAGAATCTGCTGGCGCGAGAACACCTTCCCCCGATGAGTCAGCAACAGAACAAGCAGTTCAAACTCAGTCTTGGTCAGCGCCACAGCCTCACCGTCCACTTTGACGGATTTATGACTGAGGTCTATCACCAACCCCTCGTATTGCAAGGTCTTGGACTTGTCTGCCTCGACACTCTCCCTGCGACAGAGCACTGCCTTCACCCGGGCCATCACCTCACGGACGGAGAACGGTTTCTTCACGTAGTCATCAGCCCCCAGTCCGAAACCGTGGAGCATATCCTCCTCCGTATCCTTCGCTGTCAGGAAGATGATGGGGACAGAGGCTGTGGCCTCGTCGCCCTTCAGCTGCCGGGCCAGTTCAAAGCCCGACATCCCAGGCATCATCACGTCGAGTAGAAGCAGGTCATATTGTGCCACCTCTTTCTCTATCGCCATTTCAGCCGAATACGCCACCTCAGCCTGATAGCCCGCAGCCGTCAGGTTATAGCGCAGGATCTCACACAAATCCTGCTCGTCGTCAACTATAAGGATTCTCTTCTGTTCCATTCTGGCTGCAAATATAATAAAAAACTTCGAAAAAGAAAAGCTTTTATTTCCCAAATCTCGATCTGGTTGATGTCATTCTCAATCCTGTACGTGACACGGATGTCGTGCTCGCTGCGATGACCTGGCATGATAGCGTTCATCTGCGTGAGGGCATCGTCACAAAGCGTCATCATCGTGTCAAGCTGCTCCTGGAGATGAGTGGTGAGGCGCTGACCCGATTCTTGCTTGCGCTTGATGGTGCGGGCCAGGTTGTAGCAGGCGTCGCCGATACTCTCCAACTCACCCACCTCGCGCATCATCTGACGCACTTTCTGCTTTGTCGCGTCACTCAGGTGATCCTCGCCCACCTGCTCCAGATAGTGGGCAATGGCCAGCTCAGTCTGGTCGGAGTGGTCTTCGGCTTGCTCTATCTGTTTGAAGATGCTGTCAAACTGCTTCTCGTCGTCCTCCTTGGCCAGACGTCTCACCTGGGCGAACATCTGCTGCATGCGCTCAGCGAAATGGGCTGTCTCCTTCTGTGCCTGCAACACGGCTATTTCAGGGGTCTGCACCAGATTAGACTGTATGTATTGAAGGTGCAACTCCTGTTGACCAACCTGTTCTTTCTCAGGCAACAGCCAGCAAACGATGCGCTCCATCTGGGGGATGAGTCCGATGAGCAGGGCTGTGTTGGTGATGTTGAAGCAAGTATGGAACATCGCCAGCACGATGGGCAGTCGCTCTGCCTGACCAGTCATCATCGGGTTGTAACCTACGAATCCACACACCATATCGACAAAGGGATAGAACACGCAGAGCACCCAAATGACGCCGAACACGTTGAACAGCAGATGAGCCAGTGCCGCCCTGCGCGCCTCTATGCCTGCACCAAGTGCTGCGAGGTTGGCCGTTGCCGTAGTGCCGATATTCTCACCCATCACCAGCGCAATACCGAGGTAGATGGGCAGCACACCCGTGGAACAGAGCAGGATGGTGATAGCCATCACAGCAGCCGACGACTGCACGACGCAGGTGATCAGCGTACCGATGAGAAGGAAAATGAGAATGGTGAGGTGGCTACCTGTATCAAACGAGGCGAAGAAGTTCACTACCGACTCGTTGTGAGCCAGATCCATCTCCTTGCCAGCCGAACTCAGCATCACCAGCGACAGGAACATGAAGGCGATGCCGAAGAGGAAGTCACCCACGTAACGGTGGTGCTTGTAGTAGATGAGCACCATGCCTATGAAGAACGCGGGGAACACCACATTCGTCAGATCGACGTTATAACCCAGCGACATGATCCACGCCGTCAGCGTCGTACCGATGTTCGCTCCCATGATGATGCTGATGGCCTGAGCCAGCGTCAGTAATCCTGCCGAGACGAACGACACCGTCATCACCGTTGTGGCCGATGATGACTGTACGGCACAGGTAGCCAGCGTACCCGTCAGCATTCCAGTGAACCTGTTTGTCGTCATCTTCGACAAAATATACCTTAACTGAGGACCAGCGATCTTCTGCAGTGCCTCACTCATCATCTTCATGCCGTAAATCAGCAAACCTAATGCGCCCAACAATTTCAGCGCTACGAATAAATAATTCTGTGTTGTTTCCATCATTTCTTTTTTGCGCAAAGATACAACGATTTCAGGCCCGTTCCAAACAAATCCTGTTACGATATGGTTACGTAACAGGATTGTAACAATTGAGTTCCTAAATAATCACAAAAAAACAACGATATCAGACTGATATGAAAAATTTATTGTAAATTTGCAACCATAAAGATGATGACGTGGTAGAGGAACCTAACTTCGAATATAATTACGACCTGGCCTATCGGAAGTCGTTTGCCGCAAGACTCAGTTTCAGAATCATGGGTGTTGCAGCAGGTGTCTTCTTGGTGGCGGTTATACTGTTCTTCCGCTTTACGGGTGACAGCATGACACTGCCGATGACCCATCAGATCGTGAAATACGGCTCCATCGTGTTCGTTGTTGGACTTGCGTCACTGTTTATATTCTGTACCTGGGCTATCTATCAGATGGTCAGACCCCTGAGACAGTTCACCGAGTCGGTCATATCGATAGCCAACGGCAATCTTGACACCCCCTTGCCGACCATCCATTCAGAGGACGAGCTGCTGCAACTGAGAAACTCATTCGAATACATGCAACGTTCCCTGAAACAACATATCAACGACTTGCAGACCACCACTGCCAGCAAGGAACGGTTGCAGAGCGAGTTGAAGATTGCCCATGACATCCAAATGGGCATGATCCCGACGACATTTCCACAACGGCAGGACCTCGAGCTCTATGCCTCAATGATCCCTGCCAAGGAGGTGGGCGGCGATCTCTACGACTTCATCATCGAGGACGATGAGCTCTTCTTCATTATCGGCGACGTAGCAGGTAAAGGAGTACCCGCCTCGCTGTATATGGCTGTCACACGAACGCTGTTCCGCAATCTGGCCGGCAACTACCAAAGTGCCGCCAACATTGTTCGGGAGATGAACCATGCGATCGCCTCAACCAACGACTCGTATATCTTTGTCACCATCTTCGTGGGTGTACTCGACATGAAGACGCACCACCTTACTTATTGCAATGCTGCCCACAATGCGCCTGTGATGATAACGCCAGAAGGTGAATGTAGTCTGCTGGAGGTGGAGAGCAATCTGCCCATTGGTGTGGAGGATCGCTATAAGTATGGTGAACAGCAGGTGGATTTCCCACCAGGCAGTGCACTACTGCTCTATACCGACGGACTGACGGAAGCGATGTACTTCTCAAACGACGGTAGCCGGAAACTCTTCGGCGACCATCGCGTGCTTCACGATGTGGAGAAGAACTGCCGGGCTTCAGGCATCGAGATCATCGACTATCTGAAACAGCATGTCAGCGTGTTTGCCGACGGAACAGAACAGAGCGACGACCTGACGATGCTGTTCTTGCGCCACGGCACAACCATGGAGAATGGCTCGACACCTTCGCGCCGACTGATCATGAAAAACGAGATGTCGGAAGTAGGACGCCTGCGCACGTTCTTCTTCTCTGTTTGCCGCGAGCACGGCATCGACGAAGAAACGGCGAAGAACCTGAACCTTGCCTTGGAGGAATGGGTGGCCAATGTCATCAACTACGCCTACCCCAAGGGAATGCGAGGCCATGTAGAAGTGACTGCCGACGTGAGTGACCATAAGCTTCTGACTCTGGTTATCAAGGATCATGGCGTAGCCTTTGACCCCACGCAGTATTCAGAGGCAGATGTTGATGCAGAACTCGACGATCGTCAGATAGGCGGTCTGGGCATTTTCTTGGTTCGCAGCATCATGGATACGCTCAGCTACGAGCGTACTGCCGACGGCTATAATCGGCTCACACTTATGAAGCAACTATAAATACAACTTTAATATTAAGAACATGAATATCGAGATTAAAGAACAAAACGGAACTTACGTAGGCATCCTATCAGGATGGCTTGACACCAATGAATCCTCACAGTTTATCGAGGATCTCAAGGTACTTGAAGAGAACATTGACAAACCCATCGTGCTCGACTGCAAAAACCTGGAGTATATATGCAGCCTCGCCCTTCGTGGTCTGCTGAAACTGAAAAAAGAAAGTGCCGCCAAAGGAGGTCGGCTGGTACTGAGGAACGTCGAAGGTGAAGTTCGGAATATCCTCACCTTAACAGGTTTTATCAAACTATTCGACTTCGAATAAAACAAAAATAAATCGAGAATTATTTGATAGTTTGCTCGTTTATCAGTACCTTTGCCGAATCATAAGAAAATTAAGGTATGAAAACGAAACATGTACAGTATGAGACGCGGGGCACATGCTCGAAGATGATCGATGTGACTGCTGATGAGAACAATGTGATTCAACAGGTATTCTTCCTGGGTGGCTGTAACGGTAACCTGCAAGGCGTCAGTCAGCTGGTGCGCGGGCAACAGATCGACGATGTAATCAAACGCCTGGACGGCATCCGCTGCGGCACGAAGGGCACTTCTTGTCCTGATCAGCTCTGCAGGGCACTGGAGCAGCTGAAGAACGCACCGCTGGAGGACTAAGCCGATATGCAGACAAGCATCGACCAAACGAAGTGGTACGACCGCATCTGGGCCTCGCTGATCTTCTTTACCCGCCTGCCCTTCTGGCGACTTCATCAGCCACAGAAGGAGTGTTATCAGAGCGTGGTGGAGCACTGGCCCCTGGTGGGTTGGCTCACGGGGGGCGTGATGGCTGCCACACTGTATTTCAGCAGTATGGTGCTGCCCTACACGGTGGCGGTGATTTTGGCCATCGCGGCTCGTCTGCTACTGACGGGGGCACTGCATGAAGACGGGCTGGCGGACTTCTTCGACGGATTCGGCGGGGGCGACAACGACCGTCAGCGCATCCTCGACATCATGAAGGACTCACACATCGGCACCTATGGTGTATTGGGCCTGATACTCTATCTGGCATTGCTGGCTGGCGCCCTACTCTCACTAGAGCCTAAGAACGCTACCTTGGTGATTCTGGCGGCTGACCCCTTCGCAAAGATGGTGGCATCGCAGCTAATTCTGATGATGCCTTACGCCCGAAAGGAAGAGGAGGCGAAAGCGAAAACGGTGTATCGTAAATTTGGGGCGACAACCGGCATCAGTCTGGCCATTCAGGGTTTGTTGCCGATGGGGACTTTCATCTGGCTGACAGGCATCGCCTGGGAGACGGTAATCTTTCTGCCTTGTCTGGTGATGTATTTCCTCTATCTGCTAATGTGGCGCAAGATTCACGGCTATACGGGTGACTGTTGCGGTGCTGCCTTCCTGTTGGTGGAGCTGGCGGTTTATCTGGTGGTCTGTGTGCAATATCATCTTTTAACGATATGAAGAAACTGATTCTAATCACTGGCGGCCAGCGTTCTGGCAAGAGCAAGGAGGCCGAGACATTGGCATTAAGTCTCTCGACGAACCCCGTCTATGTGGCGACTGCCCATATCTGGGACGAGGAGTTCAGGGAGCGCGTACGCAGGCATCAGGAGCGGCGCGGACCGCAATGGACGAACATCGAAGAGGAGATGGCACTGAGCCGCCATGACCTGACAGGTCGTGTGGCGGTGATTGACTGCGTGACGCTCTGGCTCACCAACTTCTTCTTTGCCAACGATGCCGATACTGACAAGTCGCTCGAACTGGCAAAGGCTGAATTCGACAAGTTTACCACCCCTGATGCCACCTACATCTTCGTGACCAACGAGATTGGCAACGGCGGGGTGAGCGACAATGCCGTACAACGCAAGTTCACCGACCTGGAGGGCTGGATGAACCAGTATATCGCCTCGAAGGCTGATGAGGTGATCCTGATGGTCAGTGGTATTCCCGTAAAAATAAAATGAAGCAATTCGATATACTACCTATCAAAAAAACGCTGGCAAAGGCCATCCAAGAAAAGATTGACAACCTGAACAAGCCCAAAGGCGCATTAGGGCGTCTGGAGGAGATAGCCATGCAGGTGTGTCTGATTCAGGAGTCGCTCACGCCCAGTCTAGCCCATCCCTGTCATCTGCTCTTGGGAGGCGATCACGGTATTGAGCGCGAAGGTGTCAGCGTGTCGCCCCGTGAGGTCACCTGGCAACAGATGAAGAACTTCACGCTGGGGGGCGGTGGTGTGAATATGTTCTGCAAACAGCATGGTTTCAAACTGCGCATCGTGGATGTCGGCGTGGATTACGACCTGTCGGATGTAGAGGGTATCATCGACCGGAAGATCGCACGAGGCACGAAGAACTTCCTCTACGAGCCTGCCATGAGTGAGGCTGAATTTGACCAAGCCATAGCTGTGGGAAGCGACCTGGTGGATGACTGTATTGCTGAGGGGTGCAAGGTGCTGTGCATTGGTGAGATGGGCATTGCGAACACCTCGCCTTCGAGTATCTGGATGTCGCTCTTTGGGGATATCCCCCTGGCAGACTGTATTGGCGCAGGCGCAGGACTCGACAGACCAGGCATCCAACACAAGTACGAGGTGCTGTCGAAGGCTCTAAGCCATTACAAAGACACAGAGCCGCAGCCTACGCCCATCACCCCACTCCGCTATTTCGGAGGCTTCGAGATGATTGCAGCCATCGGCGCGATGCTCCGTGCCGCTGAGCAGCATTTGGTGATCTTGATCGACGGATTCATCATGACGGCCTGTGCGGCTGCAGCCATCCAACTCTACCCTGCCTCAAAGGATTATATGATCTTCACCCATTGTGGCGACGAGAGCGGGCATAAACGGATGCTAGACATGCTGGGGGCTCAACCACTGCTTCACTTAGGACTGAGACTTGGGGAAGGTACTGGTGCGCTCTGCTCATTCCCCCTTATAGATTCTGCCGTGAGGATGATCAATGAGATGAACAACTTCGACAATGCCCAGATAACCAAGTATTTCTGAATAGAAAAAAGGCATCCGAACGAACCGAATGCCTTTTTTCTTACTTCTTTGACCCTACCATAGACGGATGCTTTTTCAAGTGTTCCATCCGGTACTGACGAGGGGTAATGCCTACAAACCTGTAGAATGAGCCATAAAAGGCTTGACGGTTTGCAAAGCCAACCATGAAACCTACGTCCTCCATGTCCAGATCCTGATAGCGTTTGTCAACGAGGATAGACATTGCTTCTTCAATGCGGTACTTGTTGACAAATGAAGAGTAGTTCATATGAAACCTCACATTCACAACAGCAGAAATATAACGTGTATTGGTACCAATATCGGCCGCAAGTTTCTTTGCTGAATAGTCCTTATCACGGTACTTTTTCTGCATGACAATAATGTTCATAATCTGCTCCTGCATCTCATCCATCATTCTCGGGCTCACTAGGCTTCGGTAGGCAGCAGCTTTTTCTTTTTTCTCTGTAATGTTATATTTTGCCATACGCAACAATGGTTGATTTGTTGCAAATATACAAAATTTTCTGATAAACAGGACAACTTTTGGTAAAAAGTTACGCAAATGTTACGTAAATAACAAATGACTTCTTACTTTGCATAAGCAACACTGCGAGTCTCTCGAATAACGGTGATTTTAACCTGACCAGGATAAGTCATCTCATTCTGAATCTTCGTAGCGATATCAGTGCTGAGTGCCTCACTCTCGGCATCATTCATCTTATCGGCACCGACGATGACACGCAATTCACGACCTGCCTGGATAGCATAGGTCTTGGTGACACCAGGATAACTCATGGCTATAGCCTCAAGATCGTTCAGACGCTTGATGTAAGCCTCAACAATCTCACGACGGGCACCAGGACGGGCACCTGAGATGGCATCGCACACCTGTACGATGGGCGCCAACAGCGTCTGCATCTCCATCTCATCGTGGTGGGCTCCGATAGCATTACAGATATCTGGTTTCTCCTTGAACATCTCAGCAATCTTAGCGCCATAGAGTGCGTGGGGCATCTCGCTGTCCTCATCGGGCACCTTACCGATATCATGGAGCAGGCCAGCACGCTTGGCTTTCTTCGGGTTCAGACCAAGCTCAGCAGCCATCACAGCACAGAGATTTGCCGTCTCGCGGGCATGCTGCAACAGGTTCTGGCCATAAGAGCTACGGTACTTCATCTTACCGATGATACGGATCAGCTCCGGATGCAGACCATGGATACCCAGGTCGATGGCTGTGCGCTTACCTGTCTCGATGATCTCGTTGTCGAGCTGCTTCTTGACCTTGGCAACCACCTCCTCGATACGGGCGGGGTGGATACGACCATCGCTAACCAGCTGATGGAGGGCCAGACGGCAGACCTCACGACGGACGGGATCGAAACCAGAGATGACGATGGCCTCGGGGGTATCGTCAACGACGATCTCAACGCCAGCGGCTGCCTCCAGGGCACGGATGTTACGTCCTTCACGTCCGATGATACGACCTTTCACCTCATCGTTTTCGATATGAAACACGCTCACAGAATTCTCAATGGCAGTCTCAGTGGCTACACGCTGGATGGTCTGGATAACGATCTTCTTCGCCTGGGCATTGGCATTAAGCTTAGCCTCATCCATAATCTCATTGATATAGCTGGCGGCAGCGGTCTTGGCTTCATCCTTCATCGACTCTACCAGACGGGCTTTGGCCTCATCTGCACTCAGACCAGACACTTCCTCAAGTTTCTCGCGCTCCTTGAGCTGCATCTTTTCAAGTTCCTCACTCTTGATAGCCAACAGTTTCTTCTCATTGTCGATACGAGTCTGCTGGTTGTCGAGATCGTTCTTACGACGGCCAAGCTCTTCCTGACGCTGGTTCAGCGAGATCTCACGCTGTTTCAGGCGGTTCTCACTCTGCTGAATGTGCTGGTTGCGCTGCTGCACTTCCTTTTCCAGCTCACTCTTCTTGTTGAGGAACTTCTCCTTCACTTCAAGCAGTTTCTTTTCTTTGATGACCTCAGCCTGCTTTTCTGCTGAATCGACCATCTCTCTGTATTTCCCCTTCAATACGTAGCGGAAAACAAGATATCCACCAACGCCTCCCAATACGAGAGCACCGGCAGTAATCAATAGTACAAAAATTAAATCCATATAAAATCTATATTGTTATTAAATGATTTCTTACTTTAAGACTTCCTCAATCTCAGAAGTCAACTTCGTAAGAACATCATCATAAGGAGCGGTATCATTCTTTCCGCGCTCACGCTCATGGAGCAGCGCAATATCAATCAGCGTCATCAACGCGATTGTATGCTCGCCCTTCCGACCCTTATAAGCCTGTGCATAGGCATTATACCGATCGGTAATGAGCTTGGCTGCGCGTCGATAGAGCTCTTCGTCAGAGCGACGAATCGTCACTTCAATCTCTTCGTCATAGACGTGCAGTCTTATATGGAGTCTGTCGTTGTTTACTTCTGCCATTGAATAGCACTTTATTTTCCGTCACTTAGAATGGAGATACACTTGTTCACATCACGGATCATCTTAGAGACTCTTGCCTTTGCACTCTCCAGATCCCCATCTGTGATTTCCATCATCTTGGCCATCTTCAGTGAATTATAGTTGTTGTCCGCCTGAGCCAACTTTGACTTAAGACTCACAATCTCCTGCTCATCTTTCTGCAACTGCACATGCAAAGCATTATTCTCCTTTTTCAGCTCCTGAAAACGAAGAATCATCTGCCGCACACGCGTCTCAAAAGTTGTCAGCGTCATCTCATTTGGATTCATTGCATAACTATTTGGTGTACAAAATTATATAAAATCCACTTTAAAGGTAAGCAAAGAGCCTATCTTTTAAGTTTTTTTATACTATTTGTCGTCTCCAGCAGGTCTGGGCTCTTTCTTTGCGAGCATCACCACCTTATAGACGAAGTCTGTAACCCACTTCTGAGAGAAGCCAAGACGACGGTTGTATTCGCGTATAGCCACCACCGTCTTCATCACACCAGCATCCGAGAAATCATTCTTATTGAAGATATCATTCACGGTCTTCTCAGTCATGCTGTAAATGGCTTTCTTCATGAAACCAGGTAAACGGAGTTTGAACTTCATCAGATTGCCCGTCAACATCATGATATCCTGAGTGAAGCCCTGGAACTGAAGCAGGTATGTCTGAGCATCTTGGATCTTCTTACAGCGACGACGCAGACTCTGGTCGATCTCCTTGAAGAAGTCATCTTCCATACCATACATCTCTTTCAGCATCTTCTTACAGCGACTGCGCTCGCCAACACCCAGCTTATTATTAACAGTAGGCACCTTCAGTGTAGCCTTGAACACACGGAGGTCGGGAAGAGCTGCCAAATTGGTGATACCCAGATCAGCTGCCATAGCTGCCTGGAAATACACACGGATAAGGGTCATGAAATCTTCCATACCCCCCACCTTCTGAGCGTCGCTTTTTCCAAAAATTTTATTCCAAAATCCCATAAATTCTATATTATTTAGTCAATTTCGCCTGCAAAGGTACAAAAAATTTAAGAATTAATAATTAAGATAGAGAATTATTTGTATCTTTGCACCCAACAAATCATTATTTCTATGAAAGGAATCGTTTTAGCAGGTGGTTCAGGCACACGCCTCTACCCCATCACCAAAGGCGTCAGCAAGCAGCTGATTCCTATCTTTGACAAACCGATGATCTATTATCCCATCTCCACACTGATGCTGGCTGGTATCCGTGAGATTCTAATCATTTCAACACCGTATGATCTGCCTGGTTTTAAACGTCTGTTGGGCGACGGTAGTGAACTGGGGGTACGTTTTGAGTATGCTGAGCAACCCTCTCCTGATGGTCTGGCACAAGCATTCATCATCGGCGAAGAGTTTGTTGGCAACGACAGTGTCTGCCTGGTACTGGGTGATAACATCTTCTATGGCAGTGGCTTTACCGGTATGTTGAAACAGGCTGTTATAAATGCAGAGGAAAAAGGGCATGCCACCGTATTCGGCTACTACGTGAACGACCCGGAACGCTATGGCGTGGCAGAATTTGACGAAAAAGGAAACTGTCTAAGCATCGAAGAGAAGCCCGAACATCCAAGGTCGAACTACGCTGTGGTAGGACTTTATTTCTATCCTAACAGTGTGGTGGAGATTGCCAAGCATATCAAGCCAAGTGCACGTGGTGAACTGGAGATTACCACCGTGAATCAGACATATCTGCAACAGAAGAACCTGTTGGTTCAGACCTTGCAGCGTGGCTTTGCCTGGCTTGACACAGGAACACACGACTCGCTTTCCGAGGCTTCAACCTTTATTGAGGTGATTGAGAAGCGTCAGGGCCTGAAGGTGGCCTGTCTGGAAGAGATTGCCTACAAGCGAGGCTGGATTAACAAAGAGCAGCTGATAGCCTTAGCCCAGCCGATGGCTAAGAACGACTATGGCAAATATCTGCTCCGTAGAGCTGAAGAGTACGTGAAATAACGTACTCTTCACATTTTTTTTGCCAATTATTTGGTAGTTTCAACAAAATAGCCTATTTTTGCACTCAGATTATTAACAAATAAAACCGTTATTGCCTATCGAAACAGACTTTACTCAGAATTTAAAATGAATAAAGTATGAGTACATTTGAAACAATGACCGACGAAGAGTTGGCATTGGCTTACATTGATGGCAACAACAGAGCATTCGATGAGTTACTTTCTCGCAGTCAAGACAAGATCTTCGGCTACATTATTTATATAGTGAAGGACGATGATCTGGCCAACGACCTGTTTCAAGAGACCTTTCTCAAGCTGATTACCAAGCTGAGAGACGGGCACTATACCAATTCCGGTAAGTTTATATGGTGGGCTATGCGCATAGCGCACAACGTGATTATCGACCACTATAGAGCGGTGAAGAGCAGTAAGATTTTAGATCAGGGAGAAGACAACGATCTCTCCAATCTGCGTGGGAGCACCATGCTGGAAAGCAACCGCGAAAGTGAGTTGGCTAATGCTCAGGTGCTGAGAGACGTTAGACGTCTGATGGACAACCTGCCAGAGACACAACGTGAAGTGGTGTTCATGCGTTTCTATCAGAACCTGTCGTTCAAGGAAATCGCCGAACAGACAAATGTCAGCATCAACACATCATTAGGACGTATGCGCTACGCCCTGATGAATATGCGGAAAATGTCGAAACAATACAGGGTTAACCTCGCGATAGATCTCTAAGCTGTCGGATAACCTCCTCTGGCTGGGGAGCATTGAACACATAGCTACCGCTGACGAGCACATCGACGCCAGCTGCCACCAGCCGTGGGGCTGTTTCGCCCTGTACACCACCATCCACCTCTATCAGGGTCTTCAGGCCTTTCTCATCTATCATCTGACGCAGACGCTTGACTTTGTCAATGGTGTTCTCAATGAACTTCTGTCCACCGAAGCCCGGGTTCACACTCATCAACAACACCATGTCGATGTCGCCAAGAATATCCTCAAGCATAGAGACAGGCGTAGAGGGATTCAGCGTCACTCCGGCTTTCATGCCGGCATTGTGGATCTCCTGAACTGTGCGGTGCAGATGGACAGAAGCCTCAAAATGCACATTCATCATCATAGCACCCAACTTGGCTGTCTGCTGGATATAACGCTCAGGCTTCTCAATCATGTAATGCACATCAAGTGGTTTCTTACACGCCTTGGCCACAGCCTCAAGCACAGGAAATCCAAAAGAAATGTTAGGAACGAACGAGCCGTCCATCACATCAAGGTGAAGCCAGTCGGCCTCACTGCGGTTAATCATGTCGATGTCGCGGTCGAGATGTAGAAAATCGGCGGCGAGCAATGAAGGTGATACTAATGCCATAATCTCAATTCAGGCCATAGGCCTTGTTTACATTGGGTTGATAGGTGTAAGCTATCTGCCGGATGATGTCAAGCGTACGCGCTTTGGGTCGTGGGGTAGAAATTTTCATAGGCAATCACATTTTAACTGTTCATACCTAAGAAACGCTCACACCTTTTATTTTATTATATAGTTCTCAATATTTTTATTACCATTCAGGAATTCACGGGCTTTCATACGGGTCTTACCTGCCAACTGCAGTTCGTCGATCTGAAGCAGGAAATCACCTGTAGTGATATAAAGCACACCCTTATAGACCACAATCATACCTGGACGCATACCAGGATTCTTCTCAGTCTTCGTCGTCTTAAAGATCTTCAGGTCAACCGACTTACCATCAGGACCCATCAGGGTAGTCCAGGCACCAGGATACGGACTCAGGCCACGGATGAAGTCATAGATACGTTTAGAAGGACGATCCCAATTGATCTCACAGACATCCTTAAACAGCTTCGGGGCATCGTAGAGTCGTTTGAACTTACCCTCAAGTTCCTCCTGCGGAATACTCTCAGGACGACCATCTGCCTCAATGATCTTCTCCAGCGTTTCCAGGCAGATGTCAGCACCAAGATGCATCAGACCGTCATACACATACTCTATATTAACGGTATCAGGGATATCGAAAGGCTTTTGCAGAATCACGCGACCTGTGTCAATATCCTTATCAAGGAAGAAGGTCGTAACACCTGTACGCGTCTCACCATTGATAACCGCCCAGTTGATGGGAGCTGCACCGCGATACTGAGGCAACAAGGCCGCATGCACATTGAAGGTGCCATAGGCAGGCATGTCCCAAACCACCTCAGGCAGCATACGGAAAGCCACCACCACCTGCAGGTTTGCCTTATAACTACGCAACTGCTCCACGAAGGCTGGATCTTTCATCTTCTCGGGCTGGAGCACAGGCAACTGATGCTCGAGTGCATACTTCTTTACTTCTGAGGGTTGTACCTCATTCTGATGACGACCAACGGGTTTATCGGGCTGTGTCACCACCGCCACCACATTGTACTCGTTCTCTACCAGAGCCTTAAGTGTCTCCACCGCGAACTCAGGAGTACCCATAAACACAATTCTTAAGTCCTTCTTCTCCATAACTTCAATATTTCAATTCTTCAATCCTTCTAATCCTCACTCATATCCGCCACCATCTTACGATACATCGTATAGATTCGCTGACGAGAGATATACCCCTTCAGACGATTTTCCGTATCGAGCACAGGCAACCAGTTGGCACCAGTCTTGTCGAATGCCCGCATCACCTCCACCATCGGTGTAGATTCACTCAGTCGTTCTTTCGGTTCCGTCATCAGCTGCGAAGCCATGAAGTGGTGATACAGTTCTATGCGGAACATGACATTACGGATTTTCATGATGTCGATCTCACCCAAAAGCACACCACCTGCATCCATCACGGGGATGACAGTAGAATGGCTGCGACTGATTTTGTGTACGATCTGCCCCAGTTCCATATCTGGCGTTACACTCAGATAATCCTTCTCGATCACCGAATCAAGATTCATCAGTGTTAACACGGCATGGTCGGTGTGGTGGGTTATCAACTTACCCTGTTTGGCCAGACGAGAGCCATAGATGCTGTGAGGCTCGAAAATGATGATGGTGAGATAGGCACATACACTGACGATCATCAAGGGCATGAACATACTATAGCCACCTGTCAGTTCGGCAATCAGGAAGATGCCCGTCAGAGGCGCATGCATCACACCCGACATCACACCTGCCATACCCAACAACGAGAAATTCTTTTCTGGAATATAGACACCAATCTCGTTCATATTCCAGAGACGGGAGAACAGGAAACCAGTAAAACACCCGATGAACAAGGAAGGAGCAAAGGTTCCACCGCAACCGCCACCACCATTCGTGGCAGAGGTAGCCATCACCTTCGTAAACAGCACTAAGGCAATATAGGGAATCAGCATCGAACCCTGTCCTGAGAACAGGGAGTTATTCAATATCTGATTCCAGTCTGCCTCCGTCCTTCCATTCAGCAACAGATTAATGCTAATATAGCCTTCGCCATAGAGTGCAGGAAAGAGGAAGATGAGCAGACTCAGCACCGTGCCGCCGATGGCCAGTTTGACATAAGGCCGATCCTTGAAACGTGCAAACACATCCTCGCAAGCACCCATCATACGGATGAAGTAGAGTGAAACCAAACCGCAACTGATGCCTAACAAAATACAGGCAGGAATACGCTCCACCGACCACACACTGTCGAGATGGAAGGTAAAGAGCGAGGCATCACCCCTGAATATATAGGTGAAACAAGTAGCTGTCACGCACGACACGAGAATCGGCAACAGGGCCGACATCGTCATATCAATCATCAGCACCTCCAACGTGAACACCAGTCCGGCAATAGGCGCCTTAAAGATACCTGCGATAGCTCCTGCCGCACCACAGCCTACCAGCGTCATCAGCATCTTACGGTCGAGATGGAAGATCTGTCCGAGGTTGGAACCAATGGCAGAACCCGTCAGCACAATCGGCGCCTCAGCACCCACAGAACCACCAAAGCCGATAGTGATGGCAGAAGCAATGACAGACGACCAACAGTTATGTGATTTCAGACGCGACTTATTGGTAGAGATCGCATACAGGATACGAGTGATACCATGTGAGATATTATCCTTGACCACATAACGCACAAAGAGCGATGTCAGATAGATTCCCACCACAGGATAGACCAGATAAAGCCAGTTGGCACCAGTACGGTCGAAAGAGCTGGTCAGTAACGATACGATCTGATTGATAATCCAATGAAGTGAGAAGGCAGCTACAGCAGCAAAGAAACCGATAAGGAGGGCGAGAATGATCATAAACATCTTCTCGCTCACATGCGTCACCCGCCATTCATGCAGGCGCTTCAGCCACTCTGGTCTCCTATCTGTTATGGTCGTCTCCACTTATTTTCTTATTATTTCTACTTCGCCGTTTTCTTTCAGTTTGATGATGCTCGAAGGCGTGTGGGGCTTATGTTCCTGACGACGGCTCCAACATACATAATCCACCGCTTCGATGATCTTGGGATCAATATCGCAGTAGTTCTGTGCAGCTGGTTCACCACTGATATTGGCAGAGGTAGAGACGATGGCCTTCTGAAATCTGAAACAGAGTTCTTTCGAGAAAGGCTCGTTCGTGATACGCATCCCCACGCTGCCATCTTCGGCAATCAGATTCCCTGCCAGATTGATAGCCCCGTCGAGGATTAGCGTTGTCGGCTTCCCCTCGCCCTCCTTCAGACTATCCACAAGTTGCCAGGCCACATCGGGCACATTCCTGAAGTAACGCTGCATACGGGCATCACTGTCCACCAGACAGATCAGGGCCTTCGAGTCGTCGCGCTGTTTGATCTCATACACCCGTTTCACTGCCTCGGCATTGGTAGCATCACAGCCGATGCCCCAAACTGTATCCGTAGGATAGAGGATCACCCCACCCTTGCGCATCGTCTCAACAGCCTTTTTTATATCTTCTTCTCTTGTCATCAGAATTCGCTTGTGAAGTGGAACTTAATATGTTTGAAGTCCTCCTGCGCCATAGAGAGCACATAACCTGAGTCGGCAAGGAACACATCACGTCCCTCTTTGTCCTTGGCCATATACTGGTACTTGCGCTTCTTGAAGTTCTCCAGTTCTGCATCATCATCACTCTCGATCCAACAGGCCTTATAAAGATGCACAGGCTCCCAGCGGCATTTGGCATTGTACTCGTTCTCCAGACGATACTGGATCACCTCAAACTGCAACTGACCAACAGTACCGATAATCTTACGGTTATTAAACTGGTTGACAAACAACTGGGCCACGCCCTCATCCATCAACTGGTCGATACCCTTCTGAAGCTGTTTTGCCTTCATCGGGTCATCGTTCTCGATATACTTGAACAGCTCTGGCGAGAATGAAGGCAGACCACGAAAATGCAACTGCTCTCCCTCCGTCAGTGTATCACCAATCTTAAACACGCCACCTGTATCCGGCAGACCTACGATATCGCCTGGCCATGCCTCATCGATAGTACTCTTTCGCTGTGCCATAAACTGTGTGGGCGAGGTAAAGCGCATGGTCTTTCCCTGACGCACATGCAGATAAGGCTGGTTGCGCTGGAACTTTCCACTACAAACCTTACAGAAGGCAATACAAGAACGGTGGTTCGGATCGATATTGGCTGTAATCTTAAAGATAAAACCCGTAAACTTTTTCTCCTCTGGTTCCACCTCACGCTCCTCAGCTTTTGTCGGACGAGGACTGGGGGCAATCTCCACAAAGCAGTTCAACAACTCCTGCACGCCAAAGTTATTCAGGGCAGAACCAAAGAACACTGGGGCCACCTCAGCTGAACGATAAGTCTCCACATCAAACTCAGGATAGACACCGTCCACCAACTCCAGATCCTCGCGCAACTTGGCAGCGTTCTCCTCGCCTACACGCTGGTCGAGTTCTTCGCTGTCGATATCCACCTCTACCTTATCCGTCACACGCTGTTTGTCTGGCGTGAAGAGGTCGAGTTTCTGCTCATAGATATTATAGACTCCTTTGAACTTGGCTCCCTGATTGATAGGCCAGCTCAGCGGACGCACTTTGATCTCCAGTTCCTGTTCCAGTTCGTCGAGCAGGTCAAAGGGGTCACGTCCCTCACGGTCCATCTTATTGATGAAGATAATCACGGGGGTCTTACGCATACGACAAACCGTCATCAGCTTTCTTGTCTGTGTCTCCACACCCTTCGCACCATCCACCACGATGATAGCCGAATCAACAGCCGTCAGCGTACGGAAGGTATCCTCAGCGAAGTCCTGGTGTCCAGGGGTATCGAGGATATTCACTTTGTATTCAATATCTGAGCCCTGCGGCGTATAGTCGAACTCCATCACAGAGGTCGAGACAGAGATACCACGCTGTTTCTCAATGTCCATCCAGTCGGATGTAGCGGTCTTCTTAATCTTATTGTTCTTGACGGCACCAGCCACCTGTATCTGTCCACCGAACAGCAGGAATTTCTCCGTCAGTGTCGTCTTACCCGCATCCGGGTGCGAGATAATCGCAAATGTTCTTCTTCTATCTATTTCCTGATTCATCAATCTTTCAATTTTATCAATCTTTCAATTTCATGATGCACTCGGCAAGTGATTCTTCCCAGTAGGGAATGTCGATGCCATAAGTCTGCTTGATCTTCGTCTTGTCGAGCACGGAGTAGTGCGGACGATTGGCTGGCGTGGGATACTCTTTCGTATGAAGCGGACGTACCTTACAATCCTTAATACCCGCTATACGATGAATGGCCTTCGTGAAGTCATACCACGAGATAACGCCCTCATTACTAAAATGGTACACGCCAGATTTTACGCCCTGTTCGATAGCTGCGAAGATAGCCACAGCCAAATCACGGGCATACGTCGGTGTACCAATCTGGTCGAAGATGACGCCCAACTCCGGACGCTCCTTTCCAAGACGGATCATCGTCTTCACAAAATTATTACCGAAGGTGGAATAAAGCCAGGCCGTACGGATAATCATTGTCTTAGCACAAGCTTTCTGAGCAGCTTCTTCACCAGCCAGTTTGGTACGACCATAAGTACTATTGGGGCACACGGGATCCGTCTCCACATAAGGGGTATGGTTGGTACCGTCAAACACATAGTCGGTAGAAATCTGGATGATCCAACCGCCACGCTTCTCAACAGCAGCAGCCAGATAGCCAGGGGCCACCGTATTCAGGGTTGCGCAAAGTTCCTGGTTCTCTTCTGCCTTATCCACAGCGGTATAGGCAGCACAGTTCACGATACCGTCAATCTCATTGTCACTGACGAAAGCCTCTATTGCCTTCTGATCGGTGATATCCAACTCTGCCACATCCGTATTAAAATAGGTATGCTGGGGATTCAACTTCTCCAGCAACTGCATCTCGTTTCCCAATTGGCCATTACAGCCTGTTACTAGTATCTTCATATCATTCAAATTTCAATCCTTCTTCCTTATCTTTCTTGTAATAGTCTGAGAGCATCCCTATAAAAGTACTGATTTCCTTCACTGCATGGGCAGTATCTGGCGATATCTCCTTCTTCTGCAAACGAAGCAGCATCATACCGTAAAGCGAGTTGAAACAGGTCTCGATCTCGTTCTCCTCCTTATTAGCCCCACGGTTGCGCAGCTCCACGATGAATGGCAGCACCTTGTAGTATTCTGTATTATAAAAAGGGAACTTCGATGACTGCAACAGCTGGTCGTTCAATTCAATCAGCATCTGGAGTGTCACCTTATTAATTTGAAGATGCCCCTTCTCACGGCATCCCTCCTGATTCATCATACGGATAAGATTACCAAACCAGTCGATCTCTTCTTCCTTCTGTTCGTCGGTATAGTCAAAACGCTCCACATACTCACGTTTGATACGTGTCAGTGAGCAGTCAAACGCCCGTATCGTATCCTCGACCTGCCACATATACAGCAGATACTCTGCAATATTCTTCTTTCTTAATTCCTGAGCTATATACATAATCAAAAAAATCTAACCAGGTTCGTCGTCGTACCCAGAAGCATGATCACAGAACCGATAATCACCGCCACTCCTATCACCTGGTTAATCAGTTTAATACCATAGGTGTCGAACTTTGCACGGATCTTATCCACCAGCCACGTCAGTCCCCACCACCAGAGCAGTGCACCGCCCACGATACTGGCAAAACCAACCACCATCTCAAACGGATGGTCAGGCAGCACAAAGGCAAACTGGGCATACATCGCCAGGAAGAGGAACACTATCAGCGGGTTAGAGAACGTTACGAGGAACGCTGTCCATGAATTATACCAAAGCGTTCCTTTCTGCTGCCCAGACTGGTGCATCTTCTTCGTAGGATCCGAACGATAGGTGTAGAGTCCGAAACAGAGCAGCATCACACTACCCACAATCTGAAGATAAAATCTGTTCTGGTCGTTGGTGATAAAGTCCATCACGAACGACATACCGAAACCCGCAAAGCCAGCGTAGATAATATCGCTGGCAGCGGCTCCGAGGCCTGTGGCAAGTCCATACCAGCGCCCTTTGTTCAGCGTGCGCTGCACACAAAGGATGCCCACAGGACCCATCGGGGCACTGGCGATCACCCCAATCATCATCCCTTTAAAGATGAAATCCAATATGTTTATTGGTACGTGAAACGGCATCGTATATCTCGCCCTCGCGAGTTTAATCAATCAGTTTGATATTATATCTTTCGTTGGAGTTATACTCACGATCCTTATCTTTACCGAAGTACTCCAACAGATAATTCTTATTCTCCAACTTGGTGACCTTAATCAGCACCTCTCTGTATGTCTCATGACCATCTTTCAGATAAGCCTCAAAAGCATTAAAGGTGGTGGTACTCTTGTTTTCGCAATTCTTCACGAGTTTGAACGCAGAGACGTTACGCTGGCTTTGAGCAATGTCAATATACAAGCTATCACCTGAGAAGATGAACAGCAGCTCACCACTCTGGGACAAGTATTTACCATCCAATTCCCCTGCATGGGCCTCATAGCAGCAACAGAGCATCATAAACAAAAACAATAACTTTCTCATCATTTTCTTATCATTTCACTTTTCTGCCTGCAAAGATACAAAAAATAATCCATCCACAAGCCAAGAAAGCCAGAAAAGTTTTAAATAGAAATCTTTCTTAGATTTAAATCTAGCAATTGCTACATTTAAATGTAACAAGTTCCAGAATTAAATCCCACAAAAAATGTGAAAATGTTGCGGGTTTGGGAAATTATTAGTAACTTTGCACGGGAAAATTAAATCAATCGAAATTCTAGTTATCAAATAATAAATCCAAAAATTAATTATGAACGAGCAAAACACAGCTATGAAGCCGTATGTGATCGGCTTAGACTTAGGTGGAACAAATTCCGTATTCGGTATCGTGGATGCCCGCGGAGAGATCAAGGCCACCACAGCCATCAAAACTGGTGGTTATGACAAGGTGGAAGACTATGTAGATGCCTGTGTAGAGGCACTACAGGTGATCATTGAGCAAGTGGGTGGTATCGATAAAATCAAGGCCATGGGTATCGGTGCCCCTAACGGAAACTATTACAAAGGAACCATCGAGTTTGCACCTAACCTGCCTTGGGCAAACGACAAAGTGGTGCCTCTGGCACAGATGTTCAGCGAGCGTCTGAACAATATCCCCGTAGCCCTGACAAATGATGCCAATGCAGCTGCCATCGGTGAGATGGTCTATGGTGTGGCACGCGGTATGAAGAACTTCATCGTGATTACCTTAGGTACCGGCGTAGGTTCTGGTATCGTGGTAAACGGTCAGTTGCTCTACGGACATGATGGCTTCGCAGGTGAGCTGGGACACGTGACAATGGTTCGTGGTGAGGAAGGTCGTCTGTGCGGTTGTGGTCGCACAGGCTGTCTGGAGTGCTACTGCTCTGCTACTGGTGTGGCCCGCACAGCTCGTGAGCTGTTGGCAAAGACCGATCGTCCCAGTCTGCTCCGTGAGATGGATCCCGAGCAGATCACATCACTCGACGTGTCGATTGCCGCTGGCAAGGGCGACGAACTGGCAAAAGAAATCTATGAGTTCACAGGCAAGATGCTGGGAGAGGCCTGTGCCGACTTCGCAGCCTTCTCTTCACCTGAGGCATTCATCTTCTTCGGCGGCATGGTAAAGGCTGGAGAGCTGATCATGAAGCCCATCCGTGAGGCTTATAACAACCATGTGATGAAGATCTTCAAGGGTAAGGCCCAGTTCCTGGTGAGTGGTCTCGACGGAGCTTCGGCAGCTGTGCTGGGAGCTTCAGCTATCGGCTGGGAGATTCAACCAGAACAAGTATAAAGATTATTCCAAGCCGTCGATCGGAAGATCGGCGGCTTTTCTGTATGCCATACCTGTGACGACGCAACAGAGTTCGCCATGCTGGTTGGTGATGTGCACATCGACATAAGGAATCTTGTGATGATTATACACCTCTACTGCCTCAGCCACAAGCGTGTCACCTGTCTTGGCACTATGCAGGAACACAATATTGTTCTCGATACCAAAGGTAAGCGTCCCCCGACTGTTCATAACAGCAGCCAAGGCGATATCGGCCAAAGTAAAATAAGCGCCACCCTGACAGACGCCACCCGCATTCAGGTGCTCTGATGTAACCACCAGTTCGGCACGGGCATAGCCCTCGCGAACCTCTTTTAATAAACAACCACTATTCGCAGCAAAACGGTCGTTTTGTGATAAAAAGTCCTTTAAAGTCATACTTTTACGATAAATCGTTGGCAAAATTACATTTTTTCTTTCATTTTATCAAAAAAAGATGCGGAAAAATTTGGTAGAAAGAAAAATATGCTTAACTTTGCACCCAGAAACTTAAAAAAGACAGTATGAACAATTGCATGTATAACATCTGGTGGTGGCGTAACTCGAGATTAAAATAGTCGCGAGGTTCATAGCCATTTGTTATCATTCAAACAGAAGATAGAAGAAGGCTCGTCGCGACAGCGGCGAGTCTTTTTTTCATAAGACAATCACAAAAACATCATAATAAAATGAAAGAAAACTATTTTGTAGATGAAAGAGGTTTTTACGGAGAATTCGGAGGCGCTTACGTGCCAGAGATCCTCTACAAGTGCGTACACGATCTACAGGAGGCATATCTGCCTATCATCGAGAGCGCTGAGTTCAAGGCGGAGTATCACGCCCTGCTGAAAGACTATGTGGGTCGTCCTTCTCCCCTCTACTTTGCCAAGCGCATGAGTGAGCACTACGGCTGTCAGCTCTATCTGAAACGTGAAGACCTGAACCACACAGGTGCCCACAAGATCAACAACACCATCGGACAGATCCTGTTGGCCAAGAAGATGGGTAAGACCCGTATCATCGCCGAGACTGGTGCAGGCCAGCATGGGGTGGCTACCGCAACTGTCTGTGCGCTGATGAACATGAAGTGTGAGGTGTTTATGGGGGCCACCGATGTGGAGCGTCAGCACACCAACGTGGAGCGTATGAAGATGCTAGGGGCAGAAGTACATCCCGTAAGGACGGGAAACATGACCCTGAGCGATGCCTGTTCTGAGGCCATCCGCGACTGGTGCTGTCATCCCGCCGACACCTTCTACATCGTTGGTTCGACGATGGGACCGCACCCCTACCCCGACCTGGTGGCCAGGATGCAGAGCGTGATTTCCGAAGAGATCAAGTGGCAGTTGGAGGAGAAGATCGGGCGCGACTACCCCGACTACCTCATCGCCTGTATCGGAGGCGGTTCGAATGCCGCAGGCACCATCTACCATTATGTAAACGACGAACGCGTAAAGATCGTTCTGGCAGAAGCAGGCGGACATGGTTGGGAGACCAACCACACAGCAGCCACCATCCACAAGGGCACAACAGGCATCCTGCATGGTGCCAAGATGCTGGTGATGCAGAACGAGGACGGACAGATTGAGGAAGCCTTTACCATCTCTGCCGGACTGGACTATCCTGGTGTTGGCCCCATGCACTGTAACATGGCAAAGAAAGGTCGTACAAAGGTGCTGAGCATCAACGATGACGAAGCCATCTACGGCGGCTACGAACTGACACGCATGGAGGGTATCATCCCCGCCATAGAGTCGGCTCATGCCATCGCAGCCCTCAAGAAACTCACTTTCAAGCCTACTGATGTAGTGGTGCTCACCGTTAGTGGCCGAGGCGACAAGGATGTAGAGACTTATCTGAACAACAAACTAATGGCAAAGGAATATGGAAACTTTTAAATATACAACCCAAAGCCGAACGATTCTGGCAGACCTTTACACACCAGTAGGCGTTTATATGCGACTGAGAGACCTCTATCCGCAGAGTGCCCTCATGGAAAGTTCCGACTATCATGCGAAGGATAACTCCCGCTCCTTTATCGGCATCAACCCCATCGCCTCTGTCGCCATCGGACACGGAGAGGCAACGGTCAAATACCCTGATGGTAGCCAAGAGGTTCACGCTGTGAGCAAGACGTTCAGCAGCGCCCAGGCCATCCATGCACTCATTGACCGCATTGAGGTAAGCGGAGAACAGGCAAAGGTATGCGGACTTTACGGATATACCTCATTCAATGCGGTACGCTATTTCGAAAACATTGCGGTCAAGGACGAGACACAAACCAAAAACGATGCACCCGACATGCTCTATATTCTTTATAAGGAGGTGATTGTGTTTGACCATTTCAACAACCTGCTGACACTGGTGACGCTGGGAGAGCTAGAGGAATTGGACAAGCTCTATAAAGCCATGAACCGCACGAACGTGCAGGCTTACGACTTCCATCCCGTGGGTGACACCACCAGCACGCTGACAGATGATGAGCACAGGGCGAATATCCGCAAAGGCATCCTGCACTGTCTGAGAGGCGATGTCTTCCAAATTGTGCTCTCACGCCGTTTCATCCAGCGTTACGAGGGCGATGACTTCAAGCTCTACCGTGCCCTGCGCAGTATCAACCCCTCACCCTACCTCTTCTATTTCGACTTCGGCGGATTCAGAATCTTCGGTTCGTCGCCAGAGACCCACTGCCGCATTCAGGATCGTATAGCCTATATCGACCCGATTGCCGGCACGACTAAGAGAACGGGGGATGCTGAGGCCGATCGCCAGGGAGCAGACTACCTGAGAAACGACCCCAAGGAGAATGCCGAACACGTGATGCTGGTCGATCTGGCCCGTAACGACCTGTCGCGCAACTGCCATGGCGTGAAGGTTGATTTCTACAAAGATCTACAATACTATTCTCACGTGATCCACCTGGTGAGTCGTGTGAGTGGAACACTTGACGAAGGGGCAGATCCCATCAAGGCGTTTATCGACACCTTCCCTGCTGGTACCCTCAGTGGAGCCCCCAAGGTAAGAGCCATGCAGCTTATCTCGGAATACGAGCCTCATAACAGAGGTGCCTATGGCGGCTGTATCGGCTATATCGGACTCGACGGTTCTTTGAATCAGGCCATCACCATCCGTACATTTGTTGCCAGAAACGGTGAGCTGTGGTTCCAGGCCGGCGGTGGTATCGTGGCTAAGAGCGATGTGGAATACGAGTTGCAAGAGGTGAACAACAAACTCGGAGCCCTGCGCAGAGCCATTCTGATGGCAGAAGACATGTAATTAAGACTGAACAGACAAAACATTAAAACGATGAAAATAGTAATAATCGACAACTACGACTCGTTTACTTATAACCTGAGTCATCTGGTAAAAGAACTGGGAGCAGAAGTAACTGTGCTACGTAACGACCAGTTTGAGCTCTCTGAGCTGGAGCCCTATTCGAAGATCATCCTTTCGCCAGGCCCTGGCATTCCCTCAGAGGCAGGTCTGCTCTGTGATGTCATCCGCACTTACGCAGGCCACAAGCCGATCCTCGGCGTCTGTCTGGGTCATCAGGCCATCGGCGAGGTGTTTGGTGGGAAACTGGAGAATCTGAGTGATGTGTTCCACGGGGTAGCCACAGAAGGCACTCAGTTTGGCAACGATCCGCTGTTCAGTGGACTTCCTTCACGCATCACGATGGGACGCTACCACTCCTGGGTGGTATCGAAAGAAGGATTTCCTGAGTGTCTGGAGATCACGGCAGAAAGCGATGAAGGTCAGATCATGGCCCTCCGCCACAAGACATTTAACGTAAGAGGGATCCAGTTTCATCCAGAGAGCGTGCTCACACCTGATGGCAGGAAAATGCTCCAGAACTGGATGTTTCAATAATTTAGTTTAGGACATTAAAATATAAGAGTTATGGCACAAACAATGAAAGATATTCTCAACAGAATGTTGAATCACGAAGAGCTCTCCCGTGAGGAGATGAAACAGATCCTTATTGGTATCACACAATCGGAATATCCCACGGAGCAGATCACGGCACTGCTGACGGCTTTACAGATGCGCGGCGTCACAGTAGATGAGTTGCTCGGCTTCCGCGACGGCATCCTTGAGACAGGTGTCCCCGCCCTGTTGAAAGCAGAACGCTATATCGATGTGGTAGGAACAGGTGGTGACAGAAAGAACACCTTCAACATTTCCACAACGGCCTGTTTCGTGATTGCAGGTGCAGGCTATAAGGTAGCCAAGCACGGCAACTATGCTGCCACCTCGGTGAGTGGCGCCTCCAACGTGATTCAGCACCATGGCATCAAGTTCACTGACGATATCGACCGTCTGAACCGCTCTCTCAATGAGGCAGGCATCGTCTATCTGCATGCACAGCTCTTTGCCAAGGCTATGAAGTTTGTAGGACCTATCCGCAAAGCCCTTCAGTTCCCCACCATCTTCAATCTGTTAGGTCCGCTGGTTAATCCCAGTCAGCCTACCTGCCAACTCCTGGGTGTTGCAAACCTCGACCAGATGCGCCTATATAACAATGTATATCAGAAGATCGGCATCGACTATGGTATAGTGAACTCTATCGACGGTTACGATGAGATCTCACTGACAGGCCCCTTTAAGGTTACCACCAACAATTATGAACGTGTGTTCTCCCCTGCCGACCTGGGGTTCGACATAGCCAAACCTGAAGAGCTGGTGGGTGGTGCCACAGAGGATGAGGCTGCAGAGATCTTCGACAGCGTGCTGGAGAATCGGGCCTTGCCTGCTCAGAAGAACATCGTGTTGGCAAATGCTGCCTTTGGCATTCAGGTGCTGGAGAAAGGTCAGAAGAGCATAGAAGAGTGCATCGACATTGCCAGAGAGAGTATCGACAGCGGCAAAGCGCTCGCCACATTTAAGAAATTTGTCAATTTAAATAGTTAAAGTTATGGGAGATATTTTAGAAGAGATTGTTGCTTTTAAGCGCAAAGAAGTAGAAAAGTTTAAGAAAGAGCTTTCTCAGGTATTTCTGGAGAGTCGCGTTGAGATCCTTAAGAATTCAGAAATGGTTTCCATGAAACTGGCACTAAAGAACTCCACTTCAGGTATCATTGCTGAGTTCAAGCGCAAGTCACCTTCAAAAGGATGGATTGCCCGTAATGCCTCTCCGGAAAGGACTGCCTATAGCTATCAGACAAATGGTGCAACAGCACTGAGTATCCTGACAGACTCAGAGTATTTCGGAGGCAGCAATGTCCATATTCGACTGGCAAGACAGATGAAGGTGTATATTCCGATACTCTACAAGAATTTCATCATCGACGAATATCAGCTCTATCAGGCAAGAGTCTGTGGAGCCTCTGCCGTATTGCTCATTGCCGCCTGTCTCAGTAAGGAGCAGTGCAAAAACCTCATCCACAAGGCTCATGAACTGGAACTTGAGGTGTTGTTGGAGATGCATTCAGAGGAAGAAACAGAGTATGCAGAATTGGAGCCGGATATGTGTGGCATCAACAACCGCAACCTTGGCACCTTTGACACTGACGTGAACAACTCATTTAATCTGATTCAGCGCCTGCCTGCTGATGCCGTTAAGGTTAGTGAGAGTGGCATTAGCGACGTCGATACCATCCGTCAGCTCAAAACCGTCGGCTATCAGGGATTCCTCATTGGCGAGACATTCATGAAGGAGCCTGATCCTGGTCTGGCCCTCAGTCAATTTATAGCTCAGCTATGATCAAGGTATGTGGCATGCGAGAGGCGGAGAATATCCGTGAGGCCGAAGCCTTGGGCATCGACCTCATGGGCTTCATCTTCTGGCCGAAGTCCAGCCGTTATGTCAGTGAGCGCCCAGCCTACCTGCCCAAGAAGTGCAAGCGCGTTGGTGTTTTCGTTGATGCGAGTTTGGAGGATATCCGGCAGCATGTCACTGATTATCAGCTCGACATCATCCAACTGCATGGCCAGGAGTCACCAGCGTTCGCCAAAGCCCTGAAACCGCTACCAGTCATCAAGGCCTTCAATATTGCCACTGCAGAAGATTTCAGGCAGACAGTGGCGTATGAGGGGATCGTTGACTACTTCCTCTTCGACAGCAAAGGAAAGGCTGTTGGCGGTAACGGAAAGAAGTTCGACTGGTCGGCGTTAGAAGCCTATCACGGAGAGACGCCTTTCCTGCTCAGCGGAGGCATTGGACCTGACGATGCGGAGTCTGTCATCAGTTTCCATCAGCCCAAATGCATCGGCATCGACCTGAACTCACGTTTCGAGATTGAGCCAGCACTTAAAGACATTCCAAAACTCAGACAATTCGTAAATCAATTTCATCATGAATAAGATCAATCAACTTTTTGCCGAAAGGCCGCAAGACAAAAAATTTCTCAGTCTGTACTTCTGCGCAGGCAGTCCTACATTAGAGCGTACAGGCAACGTGATTCTGACGATGCAGCGCCGTGGCATCGACTTCATCGAAGTAGGTATCCCCTTCAGCGACCCGTTGGCCGACGGCCCCGTCATTCAGTCTGCCGCCACACAGGCTTTGAAGAACGGCATGAACCTGAAGACGCTGTTTGCCCAGTTGAAAGCCATCAAGGATCAGGTAGAGATTCCCCTCATCCTCATGGGTTATCTCAATCCCATCCTGCACTACGGCATCGAGGCTTTCTGCCAGAGTTGTGCCGAGAGTGGTGTGAGTGGCGCCATCATCCCCGACCTGCCCTTCAAGGACTATCTTGACATCGTGAAGCCTGTAGCAGACCGTTACGACCTGCGCATCATCATGCTAATCACCCCAGAGACCAGTGAGGAACGTATCCGATTCATCGACGAACATACCGATGGTTTCATCTATATGGTGTCATCTGCCGCCATCACTGGCGCCCAGCAATCCTTCGATGATGCCAAGCAGGCCTATTTCCGTCGCATTAATACCATGCAACTACGGAATCCTCGTATGATCGGTTTCGGTATCAGCAACAAGCAGACGCTCCAGGCAGCTCAGGAGAATGCCGCAGGCGCCATCATCGGCTCTAAGTTCGTAAACCTGCTCAACGAGAGTAAGGATGCCGACGAGGCACTCGACAAGCTATTCGACGCACTTTCCAGATAAACATTTAACTACCGTGTCGGCAACAGCAGCGCCGACAAGGATCAGAAGGAGATAACAATCAATCTCAAGTAGATTTATTTCTTGGCTTTGAGGCGGGCGAATTCCTTGCGGGCGGCAGCCATGTCGGCCAGGAACTGTGGATTCGTGTGCAGACGGGCAATGACTGCAGAACCCAGCAGACGGGAGGCATCGACATCGCTCTGCCAGTGGTAACCGACAATCACACGACTCTGTCCCCATTCGTAACCAAGCTTGAGGATGGCATCCTGGGCATCGGGATTGATCTCACAAAGCAAGAGCGCCATCGCCCAGCCACGAATCGAGTGACCTGAGGGATAGGAACCATTATTACGGAGAGTTTCTTCCTCTTCGGGTATCAAGGTTGGCTCCTGAAAACGAACGTATGGGCGCAAACGCTGATAGGCGAGCTTGGGCTTCCTGGCTGCAAGGCGCGATGTGAACATACCTCGATAAAGCACATGGAAGATGGCAGGTGTCTTCTCCTTGGAAATCTCCATACCGAAGGGCACACTGAACTGCTCGGCCATCTCTGCGGCTTCCACCACGACGTTGTCGATGGCCTGTTGGGCACGTTGGGGATCCTCACGTTGTGTCTTGCCCCACATATACTGTGTGACATCATAGACGAATTTTGTGGAGAGGGTATCAGGCGGTGCCGGTAGCCACACGGTGGCATCGGGCAACTCGTCAGCAGTAAAGTACATGGCATTCTCGTCGAGGGGAACGATTGTTTGAGCCGATACATTGATGCTGACAAAAAGGATGGCGGCAAGCATCCATAGTTTACTTTGTAGTTTCATGTTTTTGGTGTTAAAAAGTTCATAATCCTATCTTGTATCGAGTGCAAATATAAACATTTTATTTCAATAAACAGGCAAAAAGGCAAAATTATTGGATTTTTGTGCTTTATTTCGTTTAAATAGTGTAACTTTGCCATGCGTTTCGAAAGATAACACAACAAATTAAGATTATAAATATGAAAAAGAGTTTGCTTTTATTTGCATTGGGACTGGCAACAGTGATGCCAGCTAAGGCACAATGGACTAATTGGAACACAACATCAGCCATCAGTGGAGTGTTTGGCGTTCTCAACCACAGTATCGAATCTGCCGAGCGCAAGAAAGCGATGGAGATCCAGGCCCGCGAGAAGATTGAATACGAACAAACTTTCAAGGATGCAATGGAAAGTGCCAGGGATTATGAGGGTGGTGAATACTGGGATGATGCCCTTACCAAATACGAGGAGGCCGCCAAGTTGAACTGCAAGTACGGTTATACCGATCAGATGCAGATCACCCGAAAGATCAACGGTCTTTATGTCAAAGCTGGTCGCACGGACGACGGGCCCAGCATCCTGAACAATGCCAAGACCATCTTGCCCGACTATTCAGGCTATCGCTATGTCCGTGAGAACCCTGTGTATGTAAACAAGAAGGTTACGAATACCAAGATTGCACGCATAGCCTGCTCCAGCACTGAGACGCGCCTTGAGATGGAATTTGAGAGTTCCTATGTGAATTTTGGTATGTACGTTAGGGGAACGGCCTACATCAAAGGCAACAAGGGTGGCAAGTTAGGTCTGTCTGGCGTTGAGAACATCACGATGGCACCTGCTGAGACTAAGATTCCCTGGCCAGGCCAGAGGCTGCGTTTCGTTCTGATATTCCCGCCATTGCCCGATGATGCGACCGAGTTCGACTTCATCGTGCCCTCAAGCGAATGGAAGTTCAAAGATATCAGGTGTAAGTAAGCCATCTCGCAGAAAAGGCGATCCGTTTGATTATGTTCAGTATGAACTCCCCTTTTGAAGCCTCCCCCAATATTGGAGACCTCCTATAAAGGAGGTCGGAAATATATGGGGGTCGCGGCTTCGCAGTACGGCCCCATCGCCCTCTCGTCCCTCTTAGCGCAAAAGTCCTCTCCCGACCAGAAGCGCAGGAAGATTGATATCCTCGATT
Source organism: uncultured Prevotella sp. (assembly GCA_900315695.1). Lineage (GTDB taxonomy): Bacteria > Bacteroidota > Bacteroidia > Bacteroidales > Bacteroidaceae > Prevotella. The sequence continues at coordinate 31,700 of ONAE01000011.1, forward strand.
ATTATTTCGAAACGATCAAGCCCTCACTTTCAGCTCAAAAGTAATATACTTACACCCCGTAACTGATATACTTATCACCCAAAACTCCTATACTTATGGCAGGAATCAAGCAATACAGGAAATCCGAATTAACTCTTAAATATTATGCAATAACCTTCGATAAGGTAGAATAATCGTAATAACGATTTTCAAATGTTGTACCTTTGCCTCTGCAAATAAGTTGCATCGGCGAGTAAAGGCTGCGGCTCAGCATAGCTCGAGCGAGCTCGGCTCTGCATCCGCCTTGCACTTTACTTGTCATGTTTTTCTAAATGTTAAATATTTAATGTTCAATGGTACGCTATATTTTGACACCGACGCTGGCGAGGAACCAGCAACCCTGCTGGGGGATGAGGTTTGTGTTCATGCCACTGCGGTTGTATCTGGTTCCGAAAAGATTGTAGATATTCAGGCCAAAGGTGACAGGTCCCAACGTATATTCGCCACCGAGGTTGACGATGGCACGGGGTGACATCTCCTTATGCATGATGGTGTAAGGGGCGAGTGCTAAGGCTGCTTCTCTTGCAATCATTGATCCCTTCTCATCACCTGCCAAGTCGCACTGAATGGCTTTGTAGATTTCTTTATCATATAAAAGAACATTGTTGAGGTCGGTATTGTGGCTGGTCTGCTTACTCTCGAAAAGGATGTGGGTGTGTAGTTTCAGTTGTGGCAACACCTGCCATCCCAGAACAAGGTTCGACATGATGGCTGGGGTATTGTTATTGGCATCAATATTGGTGTTATAGGCCTCTTTCACTAAGTCGCCCATGCTCAAGCCCATGAGGTTCGACTTAAAGGTGTTTGTCCAGGTGAGGTTGAAGTCGGCTGTAAACTTCGGCTGCTTATAGGAGGCCATCAGTTCCACGCCGCAGGTCTCGTTCTTACTGGCATTCTTGTATTCCAAGAGATGCGTCATAATAAGATCGTTGGCCCGGTTATAGAAGCCGTTGATCTCGAAATTCAAGCCTTTGATCCAGTTATTTCCGCCGAAGGTGAGTTGGAAGGAGTGGACACGCTCGGGCGAGATACTCTCAACATACTTGGGATTGGGATTATCAACGATCATAATGACCGATATGATATTGGCCTTACGGTAGATATAGGGGGCATCGACAAACGACTTTGAGTAACTGAGTTTCAGGTTCCACTTAGGTTGCAGCAGGATCAATGCGATTCGAGGTGACAACTCATTGACTTTGCTATCATCAAAACGCGACTTATAGTCGTAGCGCAGTCCGGCATTCAGGATCACCGACCGCCACTGGTGCTTCAGCTGCAGATAGACATCGGCATTATTTTCGCTGCCCTGCCCCACTTGAAGTATGACAGGATTATCCATTGTTGTTTTTCCGAAGTCATAATCAATCTGATAGCGGAAGTCATCGGAGCGGAAGTGACCATACTCCGCACCAAAACTGATGTTTCCCTTATGACCGTTGCCCATGTCGTATGCATAGTTACCCTTCATCTGGAAACCATAATTATGCTCCTGGCCATTCATGTATCGCGAGATACCACCGTATTTTTGTAATAACGAGTCTTGATAAACATTTAAGTCGAGTGTGTAGGCCAAATCTGGTATCTGGCTATCGCTGATGGCCTGATAACGCGTATAATCCGACTTATCATAAGTGAGGGCATACCTGAGATTCAGGTTTCCCAACAGGTGACTGTAACTCAGATCGGCATGGTGGGAAGTGTTGCTGAAACTCGGTTTCAACCCATTGTAGGAGAGGTAACGCTCACGGTCATAGCTTTTAGCCATCGATGTCATGGTGTAAGGCGCCACCTTCTGTGAGAAGTGCGTATCATACATGAACTGGAACCCTTTCCAGCCAAGTTGCAGTCCGAAGTCGTAGTTGGGATGATTGCCGATGCGGCCCAGACGGACGAATTCGTCACCATACCTTTCGCCGCTGTTACGATAGCCACTACCCCATACCAGCAGATCGATGTCGAAATAACGTTTGCCAAAGATGGCATCAACCTTAACCTGACCATAGTTGCCTGCTGATACCTTGGCCTGCAGACCGTCCACCTCGGCACCCTGTTTAGTAATGATGTTCACCACACCCGTCAGGGCCACACCGCCATAGAGCGATGAGGCGGGGCCTCGCAGCACCTCTATCTGCTTCACTTTCTCTAACGAGATACTGAAGTCGGGAGCGGCAGTATTGGTGGCGTAGCTGTTCAGGCGGTGCCCGTTGAGCATGATGAGGATCTTCTCCTGGGTGTTGCTGTAGATGCCGCGCATGGCGATGTTGACATCGTCGTTGCAGTCGATGAGGTTCATGCCTGGCACATAGGCTGCCAGCACCTCCTGCAGATTACGGGCACCGCTGGTTTTGATCATCTCGGCAGTGATGAGCGTGGTGGGCACAGGCACCTCTGCCAGACTCTCTGCCTGACTGGAGGCTGTGGTGATGGTGGGTGTCATACCCGCCTTGATGTTGTTGACGATTTCGATGAATGTCGCTGGATCTTGTGCCGACGGACTGTAATAGGGGTTCTGCTGCAGCAGGAGTGTGACATACTGCTCAGTCTTCGGGATATCATATTCATCCATATAGGTAAGGGCAATGAGGTGGAGCGCATTCTGGCGCGAATTGCCCTGAAAGGTACTGAGGTTCTGCAACAACAGATCCCTGGCTTGTTCAATGCGTCCTATCCTGTAGGCATCCTCAGCCTGTGCATACAGTTCCCGCATCGCGGCATCGTCCTGTGCATAAGTAGTACACACACAGAAGATGACGGTATATAACAATATGTATAGTTTCTTTCTCATTGCTTATCGGGGATTGGTAAAGTGATGGTAAACTCTGTGTATTCACCCTGAACCGACACCACATTGATATCGCCGCCGTGATTCTGGATGATTTCACGAGTCAGATAGAGACCTACACCAGCTGCCTCGCCAGTAGTCTTGGTGGTGAAGAAGGGGTCGTAGATCTTGCCGAGGTTCTTCGCCTCGATACCAGTGCCGTTATCACGGACTTTCAGGATATACTTTGCCTCGGCTGCAGTGACAGCAAGCGACACCTCGGGGACGAATTGCGGCACCTTCTGCGCCTTCTTCACCACCGCATAAACGGCATTGCCCAAAAGGTTCATCACAGCCTTGCTGATCATGTCGGGATTGCCGTACAGAGGCATCGGATCGGCAGGCAGGTCGAAGCGGGGGATGATGCCATATTGCTTCTGTTCCTCGGCATAATGTTTCGCAAATTGCTTCACTACCTGAAGCAGGACGGGCTGCAACTGTATATTGTCGTAGCCGCCAGTGCGGTCTCTCAGCACCTCCTCCATCGCCTTGATGATGCGGGTGGTGTTCTGACCAAACTGATTGACCGACGTCAGATTCTCCGTCAGCATCTTGAGTACATCCTGCGTATCCTCATAATCGTCCTTGTCGATCTGCTCCTTATTATGGTCGATATTCACCTTGAGGTCTTCTATCAGGTCGTTCGACATCTTGGAGAAGTTGATAATATAGTTCATGGGGTTCAGGATACGGTCGATAAGACCCTTGGTCAGTTTACCTACAGTAGCCATTTTCTCCTGACGAATCAGCTCATCCTGGGCGTTACGGAGATCAGCAGTACGTTCTTCGACGATACGCTCCAGTTTGATCTTGTCCTTCTCCAACCGTTTCAGACGATAGCGGAACAGCAGATAGACAAAGTAGATAAAGATGATAAGGTAGAGCACCAGCATATACCAACGCATCAACAGCGGATAGGCAATACTGAAGTCAACGGCAACGACCTCTGACAGTTCCCCATTAGCCAGCTGTGCCTGTATGGAAAGCGTGAACGAGCCGTATGGCAGGTTCAGAAACTCCACATCCTGTCTGTCAGTCCATTCACTCCAATGACCGCCTGTGCCCAACAGGCTCTTATTGTCCAGACGGTAACGATACAGCGTTGTTCCAGTCAAAGGTGCATAGTCGAGTGCATAGAAGAAATGCAGGTGACGCTCTTCGCTGCCTAACCGTTGCAGTTCATTGGGCATCTCCCCATATCCACCCCATAGCATACTGTCGTTGCCCATCACAATGGAACGGAAACGCACCTCGCGGCTTTCTGTGAGCCGGGACAGGTCTTTCTGTCCCATATCGATGGCTGCGAGTATCTTGTCACCCCCAATCCACAGATGGTCACCCTGAAGGTACTGGGCATTGATCTTGAGATCTCTGAAAGGTGTCAACAGCGGGGACAGATGGCTCAACGTGTCTGCAGATGCTTTGTAGTCCCCGATATGTGCGGTTTCGCCATGAACGTTCTGGAACCAGAGATTGCCACGCACATCCTTGCGGATAGCCGTTACCAACGGAAGGTCGTTTATCTTTGATCTCTGAATAGGGTTCAACTGATAGAGCCACACACCATCAGGCTCACCGGCATAGGCCTTATTATCATCTACCAACAGGGCTGTGGTGGCGTTGGAAGTAAGCCTGCTCACCCTGCCATCCGCTGCGATTCTGTAAATGCCGCTTGAGGTGGCAGCCAGAAGTCCGTTGCGGCTCTGGCACAATGTCCAGCAGATATTATCGATATCGGCAACGCGCCGATACTGCCAGGCATCAACGGTATAGAGTCCATTGGTCTCACCGACATAGATCTTCCCGTTAAAGGCAGTGATGTCCATGACCTGCCCCGTCAGCCCGTCCTTTGGCAGGAAGTAACTGTAAACCGACGGCAGTTCAATGGAAAAGACGCCTTTCACCGTGGCACCCCATAGCACGCCATGGCCGTCATAGGCCACATAAGACACCTGGTTGGAGCAGAGTCCATTGGCTTCGCTGATGGTATAGAGTTTCCTTCCGTTACTATCGCAGACAATCAGACCATGACCTTTTTTCACTTTCACCTGAAGGCCACCATCAAGGTGCTCCGTCTGGGTGGTGTCTTTTAAGACGGCATCTTCGGCAGATGTCAGCAAAGCCTTCACAGAAATGATATCCGCCTCAACACCGGAAAGAAATCTGGCATTGGTGTGTTTCTTCAGCCTCACAGTGGGGGGCGCGGCATCCTCGACCTCATAAACATTATTATCAGTGGCAACAAACTGCAAGGTTCCCCCCTCCTCGAAGATCTCCATCACCTCGCCTTTGAATGTGTCTTTCCCGTTGATCTGCTGCAAGTACAATTCGCCGTTGTCATATTTCTGCAGACGGGCAAAGAAATTGTAGCCACCCACCCAGATGGTGTTCTTGCTGTCGCGATAGACCACTGTGACACGTCTTAGTTCGGGGGTATGGATAATGCGCCACCGGGCACGGTCGTAGTAGAGCAAGCCCTTGAAGTTGGCGACATACACCGTACCGTCATCACCGATTGCGATGTCGTAGTTCAGGTCGTGTCCGCCATACTCCTCCGCCGTATAGTTCCGGATCAGAGGCAATCCCTGCGCCACAGAAGACAAAGATAAAAAGGAAAAGAAGTAAAGGGGTAAAATGATTTTTACCCAACGCCTTATCCAAAGCCTGCTGTTCTTTTCCATTTCTTGCTTTTTTACCTTTTTACTCTTTTATCTTTCTATAGGGTATCCCCTTCCCTACATAGTAGTTCCATTCATCCTGGGTGAAGTTTCGTTTGACATTCTGACGGAGACGCTGGGCAATCTTCGGCAGAGAGATCAGACTTTGGGTAACTGTGCCGTTATGCTCACCCATCATGATATAGTCCTTGTTGCTGCTGAAGGTGAAATCGTTCAGCCAATGGGCTGACTGGTATAGCGTGACAGCATTGATCTGACTGTTGCTTTCAATGGGCCAAAACAACATCTTTCCGTCATAGCTGGAGGAATAGAGACGTCGGCCAATAAACTCCAACTTTGTCACACGCGACAGATGCTCCACCAACTGATAGGTCTTACCGCTGCCATCCGTGAGCCAGATGGTACCATCGGCCATGCCATAAGCTGTCAGATGATCTTTCCTGCTACAGGCATAGGCTGTAACCACACCAGTGACCGGAACTTTCTCGGTGGTTATCTTTTCCAATCCATTGACAAGGTGCATACGTCCATGACGATCGAAGAGTATAGGGGTCTGACCGAGTCTGCCGGTACTGGTGACATGGAAGTCGAGATGACGCGTGACGAGGATCTTTTCAGTGGCGATATCAAACAAGGCAGCACTGTTCTCACCAACAATCAGCAATGATCTACCCTCATTCAGTATTTGCAGGCCAAGGGGCTTCTTGACGTTTTCCACCATCACGACACGCGACTGGTTGCCGTCGATAATGACTAAGTGACCAGTATAACTGAGGGCATAAACCTTCCCGCTGGGGGCAGCATATAAATCGCTGAACCAGTACTGCTTATCACTCATCAGCCGGTTGGTGTGCATCTGCTCCCCATTGATCTGATGACTGAAAATCTCGCCAAAGGTACTTACCGTCAACAGACGGCCATCCTTCGGTGAGATGACAAGGCGTGAGATACTGCCATTGTGGATGCTCCAGCTATTGCGCCCTCCTGCCGACTGCGTCATAGCTTGAAACACAGTGGGCGAATAGAGGTTTCCGCCATAGTCGTGGGTATAGAGGTAAGAGGCATAGGCCAACATATTACCTAACACTGTGTTACCAGTCTGATAGATTGAATAAGACTGAGAACCCAGCGTTCGGCCCAGTGAGATATAGTTCAGGGTATCGGCCACCATTCTGGCATACTCTGCATTTTGCCGTTGGTGTTCCGCCATTTTGTAAGACTCCAACGCTTCTGCTGCCGAGATTTCTGCCGCTGCCTGTGCCTTCAGCGCTTTCCGACGCTCCGCCTCCGAACGGAGGGTGGCAGCTTGTGCTATGGCCGACTGTCGGATGGCTTCCTGACTGCGTTCCTCAGAGAGTGCCTGCTGACCGTGGGCGATCTGCTCCATCTGTTCGCTCACGCTACGGTCTAATTCCGAGTTCTGTCCCTGCCGTTGGAGTACGACGACTTGCGACTCCAGCTCGTTGATGCGTTCTTTGTCTCTCCGATGCGTATGGATGAACCACACACCCGACGCCAGCAGCAGGCCTCCCAGACACCCTATGATAATATTTCTATTCACTTCCGTTTTACCACAAGCAACGTGATATCATCACTTTGTTCATCATCGCCAATAAAATCGGCAACTTCAGCCTTGACGGTTTCTACCACCTCCTGACTGCTCTTGCCAATCAGTCCGCTGAGTGTATTGCCAAAGCGCTTCATACCAAACACCTCTCTTGTAGGTTTCATGGCCTCAGGCACACCGTCGGTGTACATTACCAACGTATCGCCGTGATCCAGTTGTAAGGTGTTCTCTTTGAACTCGATGCCTTTCAGCGCACCCACAATGAGATTCTCCGACGTTGGCAGCTCCTCGACCGTGCCATTGGCACGCAACACGTATGGCGGATTATGTCCGCCGTTACAATAGGTCACAGAGCCTGTCTTTATGTTAAGGATGGCATAGAATATGGTCACAAACATATAATCCACTGAAGAAGATGCCAACAGTTGGTTTGCCTTCGTCATACACTCGCCCGCACTCTCATACTGCATACCTACCGAACGCATGATCGTGCGGCTCACAGCCATAAACAGGGCTGCCGGGATGCCCTTGCCGCAGACATCGCCAATAACCAGTGCTATGTGGTCATCGTCGATGCGGAAGAAGTCGTAGAAGTCGCCACCGATATCCTTTGCAGCCTCCATCGAGGCATAAATGTCCAACTTATCGCTCTCTTCCGGAAAAGGCGGGAATACACAAGGCAGGATAAACTGCTGAATCTCGTTGGCAGCAGCCAAGTCTTTCTCCAAGCCCTTCAACTTCTTGTGCTCTTTCTGCGACTGGCGCACGAAGTCAATCTGCTTGATGGCCTTCTCGATGGTGCGGTCCAGGTCGTCCATATCAATGGGCTTTGTGGCGAAGTCGAAAGCACCATCGTTCATGGCCTGGCGGATATTCTCCAAATCGCCGTAGGCACTCACCATGATGACACGCAGTACAGGGTTCTGCATTTCATTCACTTTGGCTAGCATCTCCAGGCCATCCATCTCGGGCATGTTGATGTCGCAGAGGATAATATCAATGTCAGGATGGTCATGCAAGATCTTTAATCCCTCTACACCGTTACGTGCAAAGAAGAATTCATATTCGCCGCCACGGATCTTCCTCCTGAAATACTGCTTCATCAGGAACTCAATCTGTTCCTCATCGTCAACACTTAGAAATTTAATTGCAGCCATAATGATATTAACAGACTCGTTTACTGACTATTGATTGATGCCATTCAGACGATTGATCTTTTCCTTCTTCTGATTATTCAGCCATTTCTGATGCGCATCCTCAATCTCCTTGAGTTTGTCGTTGTAGATCTTGTCGCGCTGCTCATAACTGCTTTTAGTCTGTTTGTCGCGGGCCTCCCTGACCTTCTTGACATCTTCGTCGCTCTCACCATCCAGGAGCGTGGCTAACTTCGCGTCATACTTGGCGGAGACGGCCTCCATCTGGGCCTTATTCTCCTCATAGAGCCCATTCACACCGTTTTTCAACACATCGTAGCGGTTGTCATCCACTTCTGGCATCGTCACTTGGATATAATAGACATCCTGCATGTCAGGCTTGCTTTCATCTTCGGAAATATCCACCTGCATCGTCTTCAACTCCTGCTTGAACTCGGGATGATCCATAAAAATGGCCTTTGCCAATGCGGGAATATCGCCGTCGTAGTTAGGGTATATCTGGAAAGTGTAGTCATCTTCCTTTCCTATTTGTGCACACTTTTCCAGTTTCTGGGACTCGCCCTCTATCATGGCCTCTACCGACAACAACGACACTGGTTCTGCCTTGACGCACAGGTTCATCAGGCGATAGGAAAATTGGGCATTCAGCGTGCTCAGCGTATCGCCCAGCATATCAAACTCTTTGATGATTTCTCTTTTCATAATTCACAACTTTAGTTTGTTACTCTTTTGGTGCATCCTCCGTCTTCAGTTTCGTACTCAGTTTGCCGCCGCCACCACCGGCGCCGCCACCCATGCCGTCCTTGATGTTTGGCGACTTGAAGGCACTCTTGACTTCAACGCTGTCACCGACAACCTTCGGGGCTTTGAGCTCGTCCTTCACCTCGGTCTTACCGTTGATGGTGGTTTCACCATAGACCTGTGTCTTGTCACCACCCACAGCGGCATTGCCACCGTCGAGCTGAACAGCAGCCTTGCCGTCGCCTTGCTGCATCTCCAGTGTCTTGTCGGCAAAGGCACCGATCTCCTCTGAAACCGTCTGAACTTTCTTGCTCTTGATATCCTTCGACTTCGAGCCGACATACATCTTCTCACTGACGAGCGTCATAGTGCTACCAGCAGCAAGCTTGGAGTCGGTGAGTTTTTCCTTATCGACATCCATCGACTTCACGTTCACAGCCTTGGCATTGAGGTTGATGCTGCCCGTAGCCTTGTAGTCAAGGCTCTCAACGGTAACACCCTTCGAGCGGATGATCACATCGCCCTCTCCCAGGTATTCACCCTTGGTGAGCTTGCCCTTCTCGTCGCGCTCAATCCCCTTCGGATTGGCGGTAGATACCTCAACAGTCTTGGCACTCATGGTGATCTTACCTTCCTTGGTAAGTTCTTTCTCCCAGAGCTTACCTTTGTCGTTCATCTTATAGTCGATAGCCTCGAGGCTGATATCCTTCGACTGAATCTTCACCTGACCTTCCATAGGCCACTCTTTGCCCTTATCCTTCGGATTCACCGTGTTGAGGCTGATGTCCTGTGCACTAACGGAGAAGAAGCCGTCCTTGACGAGGGCGCCCTCATCGTCGTGCATACTCATTCCCATGCGCGGGGTCCTGACGCTGATACCGGCAACATCGTTCGTATGCAGATTGCCGTCGCCGTCGGCTGTCGCCACACTGATGGATTCAGCCACGACAGACATCGAGGCCCCTGTGCTCTTCTTCTTGAAGTCGTCGCCGGTCTTGATGGCACCCTTCTCCTTCTCGAGCGCCTTCTTGCGGCGGTTTACCTCAGCCAGCTCCGACACGAGCTCGATAAAGGTCTGGGTGGAGCGATAGACCGACGGCAGCAAGGCCTCCATCTGCTCATGAACTTCGCTGATGTCAGTGAGGTTGGTAAAGGTGCTGTAATCCTTCTCACCGTTCAGCTTTTCCTCCTTCTTTACCAGCTTGATCATATTCTTCAGGACATCATCTACCGCTTTCTTCTGGGTTTCAACGCTTTTCTTCAAGTTTTTGCTCTGAGTATCCAGTTCCTTGATGGTATCCTCAATCTGCTTCTTGCGCAGCTCGGCAGAGACGGCTGCCTCGATGTTGAACCGCTTGTCGGCATGCAGGCTGATACCGCCTCGACCGGCATGCGCAGGTGTCTGCGAGAACTCGTCCTTGGCATCGCTGCTGTGGAGAACGATGTCGCAAGCCTGGGATACGATCTCCGACGTGTTACAGACCACGTTCTCACGCCCGTCGATGCCTGGATTCACGGCTTTCTGATGGATGATGGGTGCACGGCTCTGGATACGACCAGCTTCTCCGACGCCCTCTAAGGACACATCGCTGCCCTTGATGATGACAGTACCCATCTCACCACCGTTCAGAGCACCACTCTTATCCACGTTACCAATCACAATCTCAGGGGCAGAAATCACAATACGCTGCTCGTTGCGATAATAAGCACCCCGGTCCAGACGATTGAAGATATCCGTCTTGATCTGCTGCACCTCAGCCTTCTGCTGGTGCATCTCTTCGACGCCCTTATCTACACATTGCTGGAATTTATCCAGTAGGGTTTTCCATTCTTCAAATATATATGCCATGATCCTTTTTCTTTAAATAGATGTTAACTCATTCTTGATCTTATTCATAAACTTAGCTACAGCCTTACCTGCTTCATCATTATCAGAAGCCGCAAGTTGCTCAATGGGCTTGTAAGATTCAACTATCGTAATGTCAAAATCTGCGTCTTTAGGATCAACACTAAACGTGTTTTTGTTTACAGCTAAAAGGATTCCACCAGGATTACCATCAGCCCAGGCAGTCATCTCCTGATACGACTTCTTGAAATTCACAGCGTCCTTAATATCCGTGAATTGCTTTGAGAAGGCATCCTTGATGGTCTGGCCAAAAAGTTTTGATTCCTTTTCAAGCTTAGGCGCCGTAGTGAGGCTATTGACATAATTATTCCATTTATTTGCATCTTTTATTGGAGGTTGAGGCGCCTCAGGTGCACCTTCTGCCCGACCCTGATCCAATTTAAGCGCCTGCAACAAATACAAACAGACTTCTCTACGATATTCTTTCTTACAAATCTCATCCATGGCGTCAAGTTTAACACTCAATCTTTTCATTTTATTTGACGGAACAAAGTATGAATTATCCTTTGCTTTGTTGATGGCATCATGCATCAACGTCTTGGCATCCTTAGGCAGTGAGGACCATCGGAAGAAACCAAACATTTTATCAACCTCTTTCTGTTCCATCTTCGCTTGAAAGCTCAAGACTTTTATAATTGCCTCTCTAAGATCCTTGGCACTATTCACAACGGCAGTCCTTGCTTTCTTCCTTCCACTAATAATATATGGATCTTTCAAAGATGGGTGGCGGCTACGATAGTCGTCTGAGATAAGATTCTCTCCCTCAATCTTAACATTATCTTGGAAATCAAGATTAGCGGCATCAATCTTAACTTTGCTGTCGGTATTCCAGAAATCATTTTCCAAGTCTGCGTATGTTTTGCAAGCCTCTCCCAGATCGTTTGAATAATCCTTCAGTTCGGCAATCGATTTAACAAACGCCACTTTCTTATCACAACAATCATTATAGAGCTTGAGATACTTAGCACTGATGGATTCGATGATTGGATCAGTCATCCTAAACAACTCCACAACACTATCGCTTAGGCCACTAATGCCTTTAGCAAACTTCTTCTTTTCCGCTGCTTCAAACAATTGATCCTTCTTGTCCTTATTAAAGGCAAGCTTGGGATACTCACAATTACTCTCGCCACCCTCCAGTTTCAAGTAGCGATGCGATTTGACGGTCAGCGCACCCTCTACCGGACGCATCACAACCTCTACGATTGACCTGACGATAGACAAATCGAGTAATTTGGTTTTTTCAGCCAACTTATTGGCAATGGCAGCGGTCACAGTCAGTCCAAATGAGGCAGCAGATAAGTCGCCGAACTTCTTGTCGTTGAACAGTTTCCAGCCGATGTTCGTACCCGACTCAAGTTTCAGGTTGTTACCCGCCTCGATCGTGACATTCTTACCCTTGATCTTCACATCGCCGTTGGGGGCAGAAATCGTAATACCTGTGAAGGCATTCAGTTTTACATCACCCCAAGGCGAACTGATCGTGACGTTACGTTTATCAGTTGAGCCGCTAATCTTATAGATACCATAATAGTCGCTCAGCGAGAAACCGCCCTCGAAGTATTTGTTTCCACTAAATGCGCTCTTGTCAGAAAAGAGTTTACCGGCGATCTGTAGGGCACCCATCACATACGGGCGCTCGACGTTGCCGTCGATGAATCCCACCATCACTTCGTCTCCCTCATTATGCTTGCCAGTCGTCGTCTTACCATCGCCTTTAGCTGCGAAAAGTATCCAAGGCGTTGCATCTTTTTTATCCGTTTTATCCGCCTCTCCCTGCCAAGGGAACACCACTCTCACACGGTGCGTAAACGTGGGATCGGCAGCATCTTTGATCTTGGCCAACTGCGGGCCGGAATACCTGACGTGACCAGATGGGAGCATGGCAGGATAGAAGTCATAGATTGTTTTACCGTCAACTTCTGATTCTGATACATGTGCTCCACTGGCCTTTACCTTGAACGTTAATACGTTGTCGCTGTAAGATGCTGTGATATTCACCACGATAAACCGCTCGCCATGCACTTCGATGATATCACCCAGTTTGAGCCCAGGCCAAATGGTGTCGAAGTCGATAAAGATCATGTTATTACCTGCTTCCTGCTCAAGTTCGAGAATCTTACTATACCGGTTTGCATTGTAAATGTCATTCTTGTCGGGTGCCAATCTTGTCTTTTTCAGTGTCTTTTTCAGGGAAGTACTTTTTATTCACATTATCATTCAACAGTTTGGTACTTGACACCGCCTGCAATAGACTCACACCATCATCGACCAGCGTGTTAATACCCCAGGATATGACATTCTGGTCGGTATTGAAGAACGAGGAAATCTTACTCATGACGTACTTGTCGCCATAGCCATTAAACTTTCCCAACTCACCACGGACAAAAAGAGGTGACTTTGGCACCGGCACATCATAGATATTCTTGTCGTAAACCGCCTCCGCCTCGTAGTTGCCATCTTTAATGTTTCCCAGCAGGTCTAAACTCGCATCTTCACAGGAATATGCGA
>ONAE01000008.1 GCA_900315695.1 uncultured Prevotella sp.
TGTCACCTGTATCCAGCAATTGGGCTGCCACTCTGTGAGCTGGGTCAGTCCGCCTTGGGTGTTCCAGAAAGTCTTCATTGTGCTAATCCTTTTTTCGTTAGTGAAATGGTTTTAGCGGCAAAGGGATTAGCAGCCTTGTCGCTCATCCCCCGCCTTACGAATTGTAATTGTCCGCCGGGTAATCGTCCATATTTTTGTTAATGTTTAAATTTATCGCCTGCAAAGGTAAGAAAAAAAATCCGCAGTTACAAACAAACTGCGGATTTTTTTCGAATTTATTTCTCGGGAATGTCTTCGAGGGCTTTCTTCAGGAGTTCCCAGAAGGGAGCAACGGTCTCGATAAGAGCGCGTTCACTGGTGGTGTGCGGCGACTTCATGGTAGGACCGAATGAGACGACGTCAAGATTGGGATACTTGCCCAGAATGACCGAGCACTCCAGACCTGCGTGGTCCACCTGGATGATGCCGTCCTGTCCGAACAACTTCTTATAGTCCTTCAGCAGCAGGTGTAGGATTTCTGAGTCTGGGTTGGGATCCCAGCCACTGTATGAGCCTGCGGTCTCTACCTTCATGCCAGCCATGTTAAAGCAGCTCTCCAGCATCTTGACGATGTAGTCTTTCATGTCCTCACGACTCGAACGGGCCAGGATCTTGAAAACGGTGTGTCCATTCTCGATGTCGATAATGGCCAGGTTTGATGAGGTCTCTACTACGCTGGGGTAAGAAGGTATCATACGTACTACGCCGTCGTGACAGGCGTAGATGGCATCGATGAGGTTGTCTTGAATCTCAACGGGTACCTGCTTGGCCGGAGTTTCCACACGTTCCACATTGAACTTAATGCCTGTCTCAATGCCCTTAAACTGGCTGTTGAAGTCGGCCAGCCAGTCTTCTGCCAGTTCTCCGAGGGCTTCCACGTTCTCCTTCGGCAGCGTCAGCACGGCTTCTGCTTTATAGGGAATGACGTTGCGCACCTTGCCACCATGCCATGATGTCAGACGGGCATCCAACTGCTCGATGGCCTCGCGGACAAAGCGTACCAGTTGCTTGTTGGCATTGGCGCGGCCTTCGTGAATCTCCAGACCGCTATGACCGCTGCGCAGTCCTTTCAGTGTCACCAGTACGGCAGCATCCTCAGGATCGGTATCTGCCTCCTGGTAGTCGAGGGTGGCGGTGATGTCGATACCACCGGCAGAACCGATGACGAATTTACCCCATGTCTCTGAGTCGAGGTTCAGGAGAATGTCGCCTTGCAGTTCACCGGCAGGCAGTTCGTTGGCACCAAACATGCCTGTTTCCTCATCACGGGTGATGAGTGCTTCGATAGGGCCGTGCTTCAGACTTTTGTCCTCCATAACAGACATGATGGCGGCAACGCCAAGTCCATTGTCGGCTCCTAATGTGGTACCTTTGGCCTTCACCCAGCCATTGTCAATCCAAGGGCGGATGGGGTCAGTCTCGAAGTTGTGTGTCGATTCGGTATCACGCTCAGGCACCATGTCCATGTGGGCCTGCAGGATGACACCCTTGCGGTTCTCCATGCCTGCCGATGCTGGCTTGCGCATCACGATGTTTCCGGCGGGATCCTTGAAGGCCTCGACGCCTGCTTCTTTGGCAAAATCAAGCAGGAACTGTTGGATCTTCTCCAGGTGTCCTGATGGTCGTGGTACTTGTGTCAGTGCATAGAAGTTCTTCCAAATGCACTTTGGGTTCAGATTTTGAATTTCGTTCATAATACTATCGTTTTAGATTGAATACGTTTCGTATATAGTAGGGCAGCCCAAGCGTAGATGCCTAAGGCTACAACCAGCATGGTCTGTATAGTGTGGACGATGAGTACAAACCATAAAGCCTGCTCGTCGGCAACCCCATAGAGGATGAGCATCGTCTTGATGGCGAAATGCCAAGGACCTGCACCATTGGGTGTCGGCACGATGACGGCGAAGTTGGCTACTACGAATGACACCAGCGCACAACCGATGCCCAGATGGGCTGTGAAGTCGAAACAGAAGAATGTTAGATAGTAGTGTAGGAAGTAGCACACCCAGATACCCACAGAAAAAAACAGGTAGAGGGGCAGATTCTTCACACCCTTCAGAGAGAGCACACCCTCCCAGATGCCACTCAAGGTCATCTTCACCTTATTATATATAGTGAACTTCTTCAGCAACAGATGGAGCAGGATAAGGGCTGCAATGCCACAGATGGCTGTGACGAGATAACCCATCGATGAGAAACGGTCGAAGATATGGTCGAGCGAAGTACCTGTCTTCTGGAAGAAAGTGCCAAAAGTACTTATCTCAAGCAACAGGATTAAGGATGAGTAGCCCAACACGATCAGGGTATCGACAGCACGCTCAGTGACAACGGTGCCTAAGGCTTTTGAGAAAGAGATGCCCTCAAAGCGTTTCAGCACTCCACAGCGGGTGAACTCGCCGATACGAGGGATTACCAGACTGACGGCATACGACAGAAAGATGGAATAGATGGTTGTTGCGGCTCTGGGGGATTCGCCCAAGGGCTCCAAGGTCTGCTTCCAACGCCAACCGCGAAACATCTGTGCCAGGATACCGAAAGGGAAGGAGAGAAGCATCCAGGTCCAGTTCATCTCATGGGTCATGACATGAAAGAAACGTCCGAAATCCTCACCTCTGTACATCCAATACAAAATAGCCCCGCCCAGAAGAACGGGAGAGATGATTTTTGCGGCATTTATGAAAACCGTTTTTATTTCCATGGGTGCAAAGATACGATTTTCCCTTGATATACGTCAACAAAACTTTTCTTTTTCTCCTTTTTTATCTTAAAAAGTCGATTGTGTGCGCAAACAGTTGTAATTTTGCATCGTTTTTAGGATAATCATTAATAAAGCAAAAACGAATATGACAGCATTGTTTATGATAACATTAGTCGTTGCAGTATGTGTTTCTGAAGCCTTGAAGGTGAACAACGACATGAATTTGAGAGTGAAATAACGACTGTAAAGAGTTAAGAAAGTATAGAAAGAACGGGTTGGATGTGATTCCAGCCCATCTTTTTTAGTGGATTATTTGGATTTTTGCTCACTTAATCGTATCTTTGCAGCCATGAAACAAGTAAGACCCAAGAAGAACCTCGGTCAGCACTTCCTGACCGACCTGAGTATTGCCAAGGCGATAGCTGATACCGTAGATGCCTGTCCTAAGATTCCTGTACTCGAGGTAGGACCTGGTATGGGTGTGATGACGCAGTTTCTCGTTGAGAAGCCCCGTCCTTTCAAGGTGGTTGAGATTGATCGTGAGTCGGTGGCCTATCTTCAGGAGCATTTTCCGCGCCTCTCTAATAATATAATAGGTGGCGACTTCCTCAGGATGGATTTGAATGAGGTGTTCGATGGTCAGC
This sequence comes from uncultured Prevotella sp., assembly GCA_900315695.1. Taxonomy (GTDB): domain Bacteria; phylum Bacteroidota; class Bacteroidia; order Bacteroidales; family Bacteroidaceae; genus Prevotella. The sequence goes on from ONAE01000008.1 coordinate 3,382, forward strand.
AATTTGTCCTGACGGGCAACTATCCCTATGATATTTCTTCCCAGATATTTTTCAAGATGCTCGATAATAAGGATCTGATTCCTTGTTGTACGGGTATGATCCAGCATGAGGTGGCAGTTCGCATGGCGTCACAGCCAGGCAACAAGCAGTATGGTATTCTGTCGGTACTGATTCAAGCTTGGTATCATGTGGAGTATCTCTTCACCGTGGAGCCTGGCGTGTTTAATCCACCCCCTAAGGTACAGAGTGCCGTCATCCGCATGACACGTAATGACGTGAAGGATCTGGGCTGTGATGAACGGTTGTTCCGTCGAGTCGTGAAAACGGTGTTTAATCAGCGTAGGAAGATGCTTCGTGTCTCATTGAAGCAAATATTCAATGGTGAACATCCTGCATCGGCCTCATTCTTTGAGAATGAAATGATGACGCGCCGTCCTGAGCAGCTTTCTATCTCAGAGTTTGTGATACTTACCAACCTCGTTGAAAAAGAATTATTGGTAGTTTGACACTGTTATCGAACACAATATAGGTGTGTTCGCACACAATAAACTTGATATACATCAAAAGAAAGGCTCTTTTTTTATAAAAAGGGGCATATTATATTGCAGGATATGAAAAATCGTCGTACCTTTGCAGTGTCAAAAGACAAAAAGATACTTCAATAGATTCACAAACACAGAGGTATTAGTTTAAGGTAAAGATTGAATTTAGGTTTTAGTTAGAGTTAATAGTTAGATTTTAGTTTTAGGTTTATTATTTTGATTGGCAATAGGTTTTTCTAAGGTGTTAGAAAAGATTTGCAAGTAGGGATAACAGACGCAGTGGTGACACTCCGTGGACGGCTTTTTTGTTGCTTTCGGTTTCTTAGGCTGGGGCAGATCCTTGGTAACGGTAGCCTTCAGAATACGGATGTCCTCTAACGGCCGGTCGTTCTTGTCTGTTTTTACACCTTGGATCTTCTCAACAACATCCAATCCCTCAACCACTTCGCCAAACACAGTGTATTGACCGTCGAGATGGGGTGTGCCTCCAATGGTCTTATACACCTCTATCATCTCGGGAGTGAGTTTTACGGTGCCTTGGGTGGCCGAGTCGAGTTTTTCCTGCACTTTGGCGAGTACACGATCGTCTGTGTAGATCTTTCCCCAGACGATATAGAACTGACAGGCTGAAGAACGGAGCTCTGGATTCACCTTCTCGTTCTCACGTGCCATTGCTACCACACCACGACGATGGAAAATCTGTGGCAGACGGAACTCGGCCTCAGTAGTATAGTCAAAATCGCCTGAACCCAACAACTGTCCTGGTTTGGCGTGCTTGCTGTTGGTGTCGCCGCTCTGAATCATAAAGTCCTTAATGACACGATGGATTAGCAAAGAGTCATAGATGCCCATCTTTGTAATCTTCAGGAAGTTGTCACGTGTCTGTGGCGTCTCGTCATAGAGAGCGATACGGATATTACCTGCTGTGGTCTCAAACAGCACCTCAGTGTTCTTGGTCTGAGCATTTATAGATAAAAAAGTAAAAAGCCCCCAAAGTAAAATACCCATTACCTTGTGATTGATTGTCTGTTGTTTGATTTTACTCCTTTCCATATCATTTCTCCTTATTTTTTAGTTTTTACTTTTTACCATTAATTTCTCTGCCCAGTTCCCTTTGAACAGGCGGATAAGGAAGATGGTGCCGCGAAGTGTGAGCTCGATGGCCATAGCTGTCCACACACCTTTCAAACCATATTTCGGTGCAAGACTTGCTGCGAGGGTCAGACGTACGAACCACATGGAGCAAAGGCTTATTGCAGCAGGAACCAGGGTGTCGCCAGCACCAATGAATATACCGTTCACTACAATGGCAGCAGCAAACATCGGTTCTGCCCAGGCCTCAATACGGAGTGCTTCTGCACCAACGGCAATCACCTCCTCAACGGGTGACATCATACTCATCAGCTCTGGGGCGAAGATCCACATTAGCACACCCATCACGGTCATCACCGAGATTCCCAAAGCAACAGACATACGTGCAAGAGAGCGTGTGAGCTGTTTCTGACCTGCACCGATGCCCTGTCCCACCAGGGTGGTGGCGGCTTCGGCGATACCATAGCCAGGCATGTAACAGAGACTCTCAACGGTGATGGCTAACGAGTGAGCTGCTATGGCGATGGTGCCCAAAGGTGCAACGATCAGCGTACTGACAACGTAAGATCCTCCCATCAGCATATGCTGTAACCCCATAGGGCCACCAATCTTTATGGCTGTTCTCACAGTTTCTTCCTTGGGCTTAAATGATCCTGGTCGTCCGACGAGTGAAAGCATCTCCGATTTCACCATCAGGAAATACAGCATCAGGGCAGCTGTTATCAGCATGGCTACGCCAGTCCCTATGGCGGCCCCCATCACACCTAACTCCATGATATATATGAATAGGTAGTTGAAAGCTACATCCATGACGCACATGCCGATATTAAGGATTGAAGGAATCTTCATATTTCCAGAGCACTTCAGCATCGATCCTGCCAGTCCTTCCATCTGGAAGAAAATACCGCAGAAGGCGAAGATGGCAAAATAGAGTGAAGCATCACGAGTGATCTCAGGAGCACCTCCCAACCAATGGGGGAGGAAAGGGGAGATGCCAATACCGATGACGGAGATTATCAGAGCCCAGATGAGACAGCAGATCAGCGACTGTCGAAGCACACGACGGGCTGCTTCAAAATCGCTGGCGCCAATGAAGTGGGCCACCTGCACGGAGAAGCCCATATTCGCAGCTGAAGCCAGACCTCCCATCAACCAGCTAGTCGATTCTACCAAACCGATAGCTGCAGAGGCCTTTGCCCCCAGATGTCCCACCATCGACGCATCGATGAAGAACATCACAGTAGCAGAGATCTGCGCAAGAATGCTGGGGATACTCAGCTGAGTGATCAGTGCCAGCTTCTCGCGACTAGTCAATGAGCGTCCTTCCCGTATATAGGATAGTAGCAGTTCGCTGTTCTTAACTTTCTTCATTTAAAAAAAGCCCCGCAATCTGCGAGGCTTTAAGATGTTTGTGATTACTTACGAAGACCGAGGGCCTTGATGATAGCACGGTAGCGGTTGATGTCCTTGTTGTAGAGGTACTTCAGCAACTTACGGCGCTTACCAACGAGCATCGTCAGTGAACGAGCTGTGTTGTGGTCCTTGTGATTCTTCTTCAGGTGCTCTGTCAGGTGAGAGATACGGTAAGAGAAAAGAGCAATCTGTGCCTCTGCAGAACCAGTGTCAGTGGTGCTCTTGCCATACTGACCGAAGATCTCTTCCTTCTTGGCTTTGTCTAAATACATAATTTAATTGTGATTAATTGTTTTGCAATAACATCTTTCAGACGCGTCTGCCTACCTAATCACCGGTGGTTTACGTCATCAAATGCTTCGGATTTTCCGAAATGCGGGTGCAAAGGTACGAATAATTTGAATAAATACCAAATATTTCCAAAAAAAGTTGTACCTTTGCAGCCGAATTTAATAATTCGGCAGCGAGAATGGGCTGTTTTTATAATAATAAGGTATGCAGGATATCAGAAATATCGCAATTATTGCGCATGTCGATCATGGAAAGACTACTTTGGTCGATAAGATGATGTTAGCTGGAAATCTCTTCCGTGAGGGACAGAATCTCAGCAATCAGGTGTTGGATGCAAATGATCTGGAGCGTGAGCGTGGTATCACCATCCTCTCGAAGAATGTGAGCATCAACTGGAAAGGAACGAAGATCAATATTATTGATACTCCAGGTCACTCCGATTTCGGTGGTGAGGTGGAGCGTGTGCTGAACATGGCAGACGGCTGTCTGTTGCTGGTGGATGCCTTTGAGGGGCCGATGCCTCAGACCCGTTTTGTGCTGCAGAAGGCACTCCAGATCGGACTGAAACCCATCGTGGTTGTCAACAAGGTGGATAAGCCTAACTGTCGTCCTGAGGAGGTGTACGAGATGGTGTTCGACCTGATGTTCTCGCTGAATGCCACTGAGGATCAGTTGGACTTCCCTGTGGTCTATGGTTCTGCCAAGAACGGCTGGATGAGTGAGGACTGGAAGAAGCCGACAGATAACATCACCTATCTGCTGGATAAGATTGTGGAGGTGATTCCTGCTCCGCAGCAGATAGAGGGCACGCCCCAGATGCTGATCACATCGCTGGACTACTCTAGTTATCAGGGGCGTATCGCCGTAGGTCGCGTACATCGTGGCACGTTAAAAGACGGCATGCAGGTAACGATCGCCCATCGCGACGGTAAGATGGAGAAGACCAAGATCAAGGAGCTTCACACCTTCGACGGTATGGGCCATGTACGTACCGACGGAGTGGATTGCGGTGATATCTGTGCCGTCATCGGATTAGAGAAGTTTGAGATTGGTGACACTATCTGCGACTTGGAGAATCCGGAGCCGCTGCCTCCTATTGCGATCGACGAGCCTACGATGTCGATGCTCTTTACCATTAACGACTCACCTTTCTTTGGTAAGGAAGGTAAGTTCGTGACCTCACGCCATATCAATGACCGTCTGGAGAAAGAACTTGAGAAGAACCTCGCACTGCGTGTGGAGCCGTTTGAGGACTCTACGGATAAGTGGATTGTCTCTGGCCGTGGCGTGCTGCACCTCTCTGTACTTGTTGAGACCATGCGTCGCGAGGGTTATGAGTTGCAGGTGGGTCAGCCCCAGGTGATTTATAAGGAGATCAACGGCGTGAAGCATGAACCTGTAGAGGAACTCACGATCAATGTGCCTGAGGAGTTCTCTTCGAAGATGATTGATATGGTAACCCGTCGTAAGGGTGAGATGACCTCTATGGAGAGTCAGGGCGAGCGTGTGAACATCGAGTTTGATATCCCCTCCCGCGGTATCATTGGTCTGCGTACCAACGTGTTGACAGCCAGTCAGGGTGAGGCCATCATGGCCCATCGCTTTAAGGAGTATCAGCCGTATAAGGGTGAGATTGAGCGTCGAGTAAACGGTTCGATGATCTCAATGGATACTGGTAATGCTTTTGCCTATGCGATCGACAAGCTGCAGGATCGTGGTAAGTTCTTTATCGATCCAGGTGAGGATGTATATATGGGACAGGTCGTCGGTGAGCATGTGCATGACAACGACCTCGTGGTGAATGTCTGCAAGGCGAAGCAGCTGACCAACGTGCGTGCCTCAGGTACGGATGAGAAAGCCCGTATCATTCCCAAGACCGTGATGTCGCTGGAGGAATGCCTGGAATATATCAAACAGGACGAGCTGGTGGAGGTAACGCCTAAGTCGATGCGTATGCGTAAGGTCATCCTCGACCACGATCAACGTAAAAAGGCCACGATTAAGCGAGTATAGAGTCAAATAGATTTGACTCTATCGAGCGTGAGTGGGCTCGACCGAAGGTCAAGGCCAATAAAGTATAATCAATAATCCCCAGCCATTTGGTTGGGGATTGTTTTTTTATGCGTCGGCAAAGACTTTGCCGTCTTCGAGGGTAACCTGGAGTTTGGTGTATTCGCAGTGGAAATCGTTTTGCAGGCGATCCAGATAGCGGGCACTTTCCCATTTACACATGGGAAGATCATGAAGCAGATAGTTGCCGCAAGCCTCAGGACGGGTTGCGGGCACTTCTGTCTGAGTTAGGATCCACTGAAGACACGCGATGGTGAGGCGTCGCATATCTTCTACGGTATAAGTTCCTGTCATGATGATATACATGCCTGTAAGACATCCCATAGGACCTACATACACCACATCCTCCTTTGCTTCAGAATTGCGGAACCATGTGGCCATCAGATGTTCCAGACTATGCATAGCGGCAGGCGCTACGGCTGGTTCCTGGTTAGGTTCCGTGATGCGCAGGTCGAATGTTGTGAATCCCTTATCCTCACGTGACACATAGATACCTGGCTTCAGGTGCGTGTGGTCTATCGTAAAACTCTGTATAACTTCCATAACTTCAATTTTTCAATTCTTAAAGACTCTCGATAAATGTCTTGGTGGTATAGAATGATTTCTCAGCAACGGTGCTCCAGAAATCGTGATACATCGAAGCATCGGTGTCGCGCAGCGGAATGTCGCTGATCACTCGGAAGGAGATAAAGGGCACCTTATAGAGATGGCACACCTGCGCGATGGCGCACGACTCCATATCAACAGCTTTTGCCTCAGGGAAGTGACCTACAATCTCGCGCATCTTGTCCTTCGAATCCACAAACCAGTCGCCAGTGACGATGAGACCAGGTTTGGCACCCGTCAGTTTGGCCTTTTCCAAGAGATAGGGATCGGCCTGATAGCGTGCAGGCAAGCCCTGCACCTGTCCGAAGACAGTCGTTTCGTCGATGGCCTTTCCGCAATACACATCGTGGTATGTCAGCTCTGAACTTACCACCACATCCTGCAGGTTGATGTCATCACCATTGCCACCTGCACAGCCAGAGGAAATGATACAGTCGGGTTTGTGCTGTCGGATCATCTCCACAGCCTGAATGGCGGCATTTACAGTTGCAATACCGCTCTTCTGCAGAATCACTTTATCTTCGGGGAATAATGGACGGAGCTGCTTCAGTTCCTTATCCATTGCTACAATCATTCCTATTTTCATATTGATATTGTTGTTTGACGGGTTTAACTTCTGCTGATTTGAAGTCCCTTCGTGGAGAGCGATATCTCCACGAAACGGGCATTGGGGTACTGTAGGTTTTCGTTGAGGATTTGTTTAATGCGGGCTGCTGCCTCTGGATCCTTGGCTATCATGTATAGGTAGCCGCCACCGCCAGCGCCTGGTAGCTTATAACCCAGGCAGAGGTCGTCGATGAGACTGGTGATCGCCTCGACGGCAGGAGGATTGGTACCACTGTCGAGTTGCTGGTTTTGTTGCCATGTTTTCCGCATCAGCAGACCCGTGCGTTGGAAATCTACGCACTGGATGGCCTCGTACATCTCCATCGTGTGGGCTTTCATCTCACGCAGTAACTGAAGTTCGGCACCATGATTCAGGAACATCCGTCGCACGATTTCTGCCAGGATATGCTTGGCGGTGCGGGTAATTCCTGTATAATATAATAGGTGGCAGGGATGGTATTCTGGTTGTGTCCACAGGTCATTGGGTAACCATCTTACCTGGGGACTCTGATCAAATCCCTTCCCAGTCTGTAGGAGTTTTACGCCTCCGAGAACCCCACCAAACTGATCCTGCCAACCGCCTCCTGTAGTGAGCATCTGTTCAAGCATCAGCGTGCGATGCCCGATCTCGTTTTTGTCCCAGCCCAGTCCGCAGAAATCGCTGAGGGCTCCGAGAACGGTAGCCGCCAGAATGCTTGATGTGCCAAGACCGCTACCTGCAGGGATGGCAGAGAGCTGTGTCAGTTCAAGACCGCCACCGAAGGCTTCTAATTGTGCCTGAAGGGTAGATGCCTTACCTGGTGCAAAGCCTGCAAGTACAAGGGCTGCCTTAGGGATGGAGAAGGGAGAGCCCACATGTATGAAGTCGGTGAGCTGTTCGTAGGTTTCCACCACCTCTACGGCACCGAGGTCTATGCTACGAAGGATGATATGTGGCTCATGCGACGGACGGATAAAAGTCTGGAGCGGTGGTTGACCGTTGAGCTCGATGGCGAGATTGATGACGTTTCCGCCCTCCATCAGACAGTAGGGTGGGGTGTCTGTCCAGCCTCCTGCAACATCAATACGTACAGGAGAGCGTCCCCAGACAATCTGATCTTCAGCAACACTCAGTTGGGGGGTAAGGGGGGAGAGGTGTGAGGTAAGGAAACCTTCTCTCAGGAGCCCAAAGGCTTTGTCACTATCACCACGGAACATGGCATCTTGAATGCGCGTCATCAAGGGGGCATCGTCTTCAAGCGGTGGCGGAAGTGGGATGTTCTCTTTTTGGAACTGGGCAGCAGCATCTGCCAGATCCAGCTGATAGAAAACGCTGTGACGCCAGTTGCGGGCCAAGTTGCTCCAGTTCTTGCGCTGGAAGGCCTGGCGTTGTGCGAAGAGTCTGCGAAGGTTGGCACGCTCTGCCAATTCATTACTGTTCACGGGCTCGTCAATGCGATAATGGCGTACCTCATAGTCTGTATCACCGACAGGAACCACATCAATGCACTCGCCAGGTGCCAGACGGATGTCCCAGTCGTTTTCTGGTACACCTGTGATGATATGATCGTGGGTGAGTTTCCAATGGGGACCGATATGGCTGTTCTCTATCCAGATATTTGTATTCTCTTCAGTGAAGGGTATATCGGTTTTGGCATTCTGTACAAAGATACTTGGATGAGGCTTGCGGTCGAAATGCATGATCTCGCGCTGGTCGTTCACCAGATTCTGAATGCGCAGTGTGGAGGAAATCATCTCACGTGAAGTGCCGAAATGGTAAAACTCACCACCAGCAAGGGGCAGGATGGCCACACTTAGTTGTGAGATGGCATCGTCAGGGGCGGTCGGATCAGTGCCCAGCGCACAACCGAATTCACTGTAGAGGTCGTAGGGATGGAGTGTCTTTTCATCAGCACCACTGCGAGCCATCAGCAGTCTCACGGCTTTATCACTTAATAGCCACACACCAATATCTGTCAGATAATAATGATCTTTCTGCAACTCTCTTAAGGTTTGTACAGAGGGCTTCTGCAGCATCTGCTTGAGTACCGTAGGCGACTGACGGCTGCTGACAAACACACCGTGATTCTTGGCAACAGACGCGTCGAGCCACAGACCATAACAGATCACATCTGCCTCTGGGATAGGCTGCAATGGTTGGGTGGCACGGATAAGCACATCGCCACTGACAATCATTGTGTGGATCGTATCGGGAGCCTGTGCCATCATCTTCTCATACAGAGGCAGCTGCACGCTAAGCAGATTCTGCGACAATTTCTGTCCTCGCTCCCAACGGAAGACGGGAAGCGGCATGAGGACTTTGCCTGAGACGGCATAGCTGGGCAGTCGTTTGCTCTGTCCGCCAGCATGAATCAGTATGCGCTTCTCTGAGGCCAGCCAGTGGTCGAAAGTCTCTGCACCGTCATGTTCGAAACAGGCCTGTAGAAGCCACGTTGTTCCGCCACCGCTCCCAAGACGGTGCCCCACAGGATCACAGGTGCAGAAGTATTCCTCTGCATCCAGTCCTGTCACCTCGTGAAAGGGCTCTACCAGATTGGGCGGCAGTGATAACAGCTTCTTCATTTCCTCTGCCTGAATTGACTGACTACCACAAAGATGAGTATCAACAACAGGAGGGCGAAGGCAATATAGGCGATGGTCTCCGTCATATCAACTGACTTGGGGAAGAATGCCAGCTCCACCTGATGCTGTCCTGGCTGGATGTGGATCGCACGCAGGATATAGTTCACGCGTCCCAGTTCAACAGCTTCGCCATCGATGGTAGCCGTCCATCCTGGATAGTAGATCTCTGAGAAGACCAGCACGCCACCCTTGCCGCTGTTCACGTCATAGGTGAGACGGTTGGGCTCATAGCTGGTGATCTTCACGATGCTGGCTGTATCCTGCATAGTAGCCTCGCCTAACTGCGACTTGAACTTGGCATCGGCAACAGCCTGATGACGCAGGTCGATTTTTCCGACGGCCTCAATCTCTTTGTTGGCATTATCCACATAGGTGATCTGATCGACAAACCATGCGTTGCCATACACATAGGGGTTCTGGATAGGTACGGTCTGTCCACCCTGAAGGGGGAAGATGAAGTACTTGGTGTTGAGCATGTTGAGTACAGGACAGATGCTGTCACCGTTAACTCTCGTCATGTCACCCTCTGCCTCAGATACTGCGCCGAACAGACGTTGTATCTCCGGATTAATATAGGCCTCTATCATCTCCTGATAGCGACGCAGTTTGGCGGCATGATAGCCTCCGATGCTCTTATGGTAGTATGAGGTCTCATTTTCGTTAAAGGTGTTAGAGGCGAGATTCAGCACACGATAGTCCAGCCCCTCGTCACGCAGGATCAGCTCGTCTGTCTGTGTCTTCGCCTGAGGCGCCTCACGCTCTTCCTTAGGCACAAACATCTCGTCGTTCAGATAACGCTTGTTCACCGTCCACAGGTCAACCAGACAGAGCACCAGGATGATCCCTACGGCATACTCTTTCTTCAACTTGCCGTAAACTACGGCAAGCAGGATGCCCGTACCTGCCAGAATGATGTAGAACGACCGCAGACAATCTGCTGTAAACACGGCCTGACGCATCTCTGTCAGGTTGGCTGTCAGCGGCTGTATATACTCAGCGGGTAATGTCTGAATGGCTCGCAGCTCACCTGAGGAGATGAAACTGTCGAAGAACAGGGAGGGCATCAGCGAGAAGAGTAGGGCAATACCGCCTGTCAACAGGAACGAGATGCCTACATATTTCATCCTCGGTTTCATCAGCTCTGGCTCGTCAAGCAGTTTCTTCAGCGCCAGCATGGCCAGTAAGGGGATGGTGAACTCTGCAATCACCAGGATGGAAGCCACCGTGCGGAACTTCGCATACATGGGTACGTAGTCGAGGAAGAAGTCGGTAAAGCCCATGAAGTTCCTGCCCCATGAGAGCAGGATCGAGAGAATCGTAGCTGCCAGCAATGCCCATTTCACAGGTCCCTTTACGATGAAAAGACCAAGAATGAAGAGCATCATCACAAAGGCTCCTACATATACAGGTCCCGATGTGCCAGGCTGTTCGCCCCAGTATTGTCCCAGCTGTTGGTAGATAGGCAGGAAGTCGTTGTCTGCCTTCTCCATCGCCTTTTCGCTCTGGGTAAGAGGCATCGAGGCACCACCTTTGGTGTTGGGCACCAACAGTGTCCATGTCTCATCGATCCCATAGCTCCACTGAGTGATATAATCGCGCTCCAGACCGCTGCTGGTCTGGTTCTCACTGTTCTTTTTCACCAGCTCACTCTTGCCGCGCATCGACTCCTGACTATACTGCCAGGTGTGATAGAGGTTCGACAGGTTGATACATACACCGATGGCTGCACCAGCGATACAGACGGCAGTGGCCTTAACAAAGCGCACCAGCTGTTTCTGCTGGATCGCCTCCACCAGCCAGGCGATCACAAGGAAGAGGATGATGAACAGATAATAATAGGTCATCTGCACATGGTTGGCGTTGATCTCGAAGGCGGTGAAAATCGCCGTCAGCAGCAATCCCCAGAGATAGCGTCCCTTATAGGCCAGCACCAGACCTGCAATCATCGGCGGCAGATAGGCCAGTGCCCATACCTTCCAGATATGGCCGGCTGCGATGATAATCAGGAAATAGGTGGAGAAGGCCCAGATGATGGAACCTAACGCTGCCAGATGCTGACGGAAGTCGAAGGCACGCAGCAGGATATAGAAGCCCAGCAGATAGGCAAATACGAACCACACGTTTTCAGGTAGCCAGAGGTGATAGGCATCGACAGCCTTTGTCAACAGATTCGTAGAACCATACGATGGTGCCATCTGATAAGTAGGCATACCACCAAAGAGGGCGTTTGTCCAACGGCTGCGCTCACCCGTCTTTTGCAGATATTCGATACCCTCCTGACCAGCACCTCGTCCTGCGGAGGCATCATGGCGATAGAGAATGCGCCCCTCGATGTCGGCAGGGAAGAAATAAGCAAAGGCCAGGACGGCAAACAACAGCACTGCCAAAACATCAGGCAGGCATTTCTTTAATAATGTCATAACTTGCAAGTTTTCTAATTCTGTGTGCAAAAGTATAAAAAATCTGTGTAATCCGTGTCATCCGTGCCTAAAATTTTGTACCTTTGCAGCAAAAATATGGAAGAAACGATTATTACCAGCGTTCAGAATGCCCGCATCAAGCATGTGGTGGCGCTTCAGCAGAAATCTGCGCAGCGTCGCAAGGAGGGCCTTTTTGTGGTGGAGGGGCGCCGCGAGCTGATGCACTGCCTCGAAGCAGGTTATGAGATTGCAGAATGCTTTGTGCTAGATAAACAAGCCGAGCTAGCCAACCTAGCCGATTTGGCTGATCAAGGAATAATTTTCTCTGTATCCCCTCAGGTCTATGAGAAGATGGCTTATCGTGGCAGTACGGAGGGCGTGATAGCTGTGGTGCGCGAGAGGCAACGCTCGTTGGAAGACCTGCAACTCAGTGCTTCTCCGCTCATCATCGTGTTGGAGCGCGTGGAGAAACCAGGTAATCTTGGTGCCGTACTCCGTAGTGCCGATGCCGCAAAGGCTGATGCTGTTATCATCTGCGATCCGCTCACAGACCTCTATAATCCTAATCTGATCCGCTCCAGCATCGGGGCTATCTTCAGCGTGCCATGCGTGGCTTGTTCCTCAGAGGATTGTATCGCTTTCCTGAAGGCGCGTGGCATCCAGATACTCACGGCTCAGTTGCAGGATTCCAGCCTCTATTACGACACGGATATGCTGCGAGGTACGGCTATCGTGATGGGTACGGAGTCAACAGGTCTTACTGAGGTGTGGCGTCAGGCCGCTGATGCCCACATTCGTATCCCCATGCTGGGACAGCTTGATTCCCTTAATGTGAGTGTCAGCGCTGCCATCCTCTTGTTTGAAGCTGTGCGCCAGCGTAATTCCGAAAAATAGATTGCTATGGATTTCCGTACAGTTGTTGAGGTGCCCTCGCCAGGATTTAAGATTGATGCCTGCGAATCATTGCTTTTCGTGGGCTCCTGTTTTGCCGATGCCATCGGTCAGCGTTTCCTGGTGGAGAAGTTCAGAGCTGTGGTCAATCCTTATGGTGTGATGTATAACCCCGCTTCAGTGCTGCATACCGTGCAGCGACTGGTGGCAGATGCAGCAGATCTGAGATCTGTCAAAGTGGCTTTCCTCACATTAGGCACCAATCACGTGTATCGTCTGAAAGAGACGGGTGAGATTGTCGATAACTGTCAGAAGCGTCCTCAGGCGCTCTTTCAGGAAGAAACGCTCTCGGTAGATGCGTGTGCCGACTATCTGCAACAGACTGTCGATCTGCTTCGTGCGCAGAATCCGGATATGCATATCGTTCTGACCGTCAGCCCCATCCGTTATCGTAAATACGGCTATCATGGTTCACAGTTGTCTAAGGCCACCTTGCTGCTGGCAGTGGAAAAGGTGGATGCAGATTACTTCCCTGCCTATGAGATCGTGAACGATGAACTGCGCGACTATCGCTTTTACAGCGATGATATGCTGCACCCCTCCGATCAGGCGGTGGCCTATATCTGGGAGCGCTTGTCGGCTGTCTATCTCAGTGAGGATGCCAAGCTGTTCTTGAAAGAGTGGGCACCTCTGAAGGCCGTTCTGAATCATAAGCCGTTCCATCCTGAATCAGAGGAATATCAGGCGTTGATAGATAAAACTATGTTAAAAGTCGCTGCATTGCAAAAAAAATACCCTAACTTTGCAGTATAAAACAAATACAAAAGAGAGAAATGAAATATTCCATCGAAAAAATCACAACACTCATCGGGGCGCGTCGTATTGGTGAAGCTGATGCCCAGATCGGTTGGTTGCTCACCGACAGCCGTTCCCTTTGTTTCCCTGAGGAGACCTTGTTCTTTGCCTTGAAGTCAGCCCGTAATGACGGACATAAATATATCGAAGACCTGTACCGTCGTGGTGTCCGCAACTTCGTGGTGGAGGCCAAGGGCATCCTGGAGTTCTGTCAGGCAGGTACAGAACATATGCCCGATGCCAATTTCCTGATTGTGCCCTCGCCGCTGGCTGCCTTGCAGCGACTGGCAGAGCGTCATCGCGATGAGTTCAATGTGCCCATCGTGGGTATCACGGGTTCTAATGGTAAGACAATGGTCAAGGAGTGGCTCTATCAGCTGTTGCTCCCTTCGCAGAAGATTGTGCGCTCACCTCGTAGTTATAATTCCCAGATCGGTGTGCCCCTTTCCGTATGGTTGCTCAACGAGCGCACGGAGATCGGTATCTTCGAGGCTGGTATCAGTCAACCAGGTGAGATGATGGCCCTGCGTGATATCATCCAGCCCACCATCGGTGTGCTCACCTCTTTAGGTGCCGCCCATCAGGAGAACTTCCGCTCGATGGAAGAGAAATGTATGGAGAAACTTGAACTGATGCATGACACCGAGGCGATGGTGTATTGCTCTGATAACGACATCGTGAGCCGTTGTATCCGCCGGATGCAGTACAAGGGTGATAAGATTGCCTGGTCACAGTGCGACGAGCTGGCCTCTTTCTTCGTGAAGAACATTGAGAACAAAGGTCAGACCACCCGCATCACCTATATCTGGCAAGAGGAGGAGAACACCTATACCATCCCGTTTATCGATGAGGCTTCTATCGAGGACACCATCACCTGTGCAGTGGTGGCTTTGCGCCTCGGGTTGACGCCCAGTCAACTGGCTGACCGTATGCCGAAACTGGAGCCAGTTGCGATGCGCCTAGAGGTGAAGGAAGGACAGCGCGGTTGCCTGCTGATCAACGACTCGTATAACAGCGATATCAACTCACTCGATATCGCCCTCGACTTCATGAACCGTCGTGAGTCGAAGCGGGTGCTGAAAAAGACACTCATCCTCAGTGATATGTTCCAGACGGGTACACCCCCTGAGGCGCTCTATGCCCAAGTGAGCGATCTGGCTGTGAAGCGCGGCATCGAGAAGTTCATTGGTATTGGAACCGAACTGATGGCGCAGGCTGATAAGATTCAGATCGCCGATAAGCAGTTCTTTGCCAGCGTGCCCCATTTCCTGTCGAGCGAGGCCTTTACTGGTCTGCACAACGAACTGATTCTTCTGAAGGGTGCCCGTCCGTTTGGCTTCGACCTCATCACGGAGCAGTTGGAGCAGAAGGTGCATGAGACCATCCTAGAGGTGAATCTGAATGCGGTGGTGGATAACCTGAACCATTTCCGCTCGTTCCTGCATCCCGATACGAAGATGGTGTGCATGATCAAGGCCGATGCCTATGGTGCAGGTGCTGTGGAGATCGCCAAGACTTTGCAGGATCACCGTGTCGATTACCTCGCTGTGGCTGTGGCCGACGAGGGCGTGACGCTCCGTAAGGCAGGCATCACCGCCAATATCATGGTGATGAACCCTGAGATGACGGCTTTCAAGACGATGTTCGACTACGATCTGGAACCAGAGGTCTATTCCTTCCGTCTGTTGGATGCACTCATCAAGGCGGCACGTAAGGAGGGTATCACGGGTTGGCCAGTGCATATCAAGTTGGATACGGGTATGCATCGCCTGGGCTTCGATCCTGAACAGGATATGTTCAAGCTGATTGACCGCCTGAAGCATCAGACGGCCATCATCCCGCGCTCCGTATTCAGTCATTTCGTGGGTTCCGACAGTGATGGGTTCGATGAGTTCTCTGCCCGTCAGTTTGCGCTCTTCGAGGAGGGCAGTCAGCAGTTGCAGGCAGCCTTCTCTCACAAGATCCTCCGTCATATGGACAACTCTGCGGGCATCGAGCACTTCCCGGAGCGACAGATGGATATGTGCCGCCTTGGCATCGGACTCTATGGCGTCGATCCTCGTGACAACCGCATCCTCTCTACTGTCTCTACGCTGAAGACCACGATCCTTCAGATGCGCAATGTGCCTACTGGTGAGACGGTGGGCTATAGCCGTAAGGGCAAGATCGACCGCGACTCCGTGATTGCCGCTATTCCTATCGGTTATGCCGACGGACTGAACCGTGGACTTGGCAACCGCCGTTGCTACTGTCTGGTGAACGGTCAGAAGGCAGAGTATGTAGGTAACATCTGCATGGATGTGGCGATGATCGACGTGACGGATATCCCATGTCAGGAGGGCGATCAGGTGGAGATCTTCGGAGAGCACTTGCCTGTCACCGTCCTCAGCGACGTCCTCGGCACCATCCCCTACGAGGTGCTCACAGGCGTCTCCAATCGTGTCAAGCGTGTCTATTTCCAGGATTGATTAATCTTTGCAGTGCATTTACTCCCTAAATGCACTGCAATCGCGTTAGGGGAGAGAATAGTTCAATCTCCCTCGATGAATAGTTCAAATTGGTAGATTGCAGTATTGGCATCCCATCCACGCCGTATGGCGTGGAGTACTTCGAGAGCTACAGGACTGAATCCCCAAGAAATAGAGAATCTGGCTTGCGAAAAGTAACTTTTTGAGGGGTGAAAAGTAACTTTTTAAGGGGCGAAAAGTAACTTTTTCGCTTTTATTTGGTATTTTACGCTCTTTTCACTATCTTTGCATCCAAATAAACAATTTGTTATGACACCGTATCACCGTATTTCCGTGGCATTAGCTTGGGTTGTCGGCATCATGCTGACTTTTGCTGGATGTGACATCAACAGCTCTGTGACTGAAAAGCAGCAGCAGGAGGCTGACAGTTTGATTAACGTTGCCTATCGGGCTAACGACTACAATCGCTTAGAGATTCTGGCTGACAGTTTGAGAAATGCTGGACTCATCAGCGACATGAAGTCAAGCTACTGGCTGGGGTATGCCAACGATAAGTTGATGCGCAAGCGTATTGCTGAGTTCTTCTGGAATACGGGTATAGCGGCATTCAACCCTGAGGAAGATCGGAAAGACACTGAGGTGTATGCTGAGATGGCCAGCCGACTGGCAGGACTGAAGTGTACGTTGGGTGCGTATGAGGAAGCCCTCAAGGTGGCACGCTCGGCAGTCGGTCAGTTACAGCAGATGGGCTGCGACACGACCAGCAACTACACCAACCTGATTATCTATATCGGTTACTGTCAGAGTCGTTTCGGACTGAATAAGGCTACGGCAGCACAGACACTGGAAGATGCCTATCAGCAGCACCTCGGCTTCATACGCCAACAGCCGACGAGCGACTCCTACAGACTGGCGATCATCGGTCTTACCAATATCTGTTATAACTACTCCGACATGTGCGACTTCGATAATCTGCTGTTCTGGGCGAACCGCTACGATAGTCTGGTGAGCTGTTACGATAAGACGGGTCTGGCTTCAGACAACTACACCGACAAGCAGCATGGGCGTTCTTGTGTGTTCCGTGCCAAGGCTCTTGAGGGCCTTGGGAAGGTTGGTGAGGCTGACAAAGCCTTTGCCGAATTCAGTAAGACACACTACAGCCAGACCCCTGATGGTGCGATTCTTGCCGCCGACTATCAGATGTTCGCCAAGAAGTGGAAGGATGCTGCTGACAGCTGGAGCAATCTGGATGAGTTCAGGAAACAGTATGCCAGCGACTACTCTTTGGAGAACATTCAGTTGACCTTCCTGAAGAAATATGAATCCAATCTGATGGCGGGACGGAAAGATTCTGCGATGGCTGTTGCGAAGGAAATCCTCGCACACCTTGACTCGACCATCAGCGCATCGGGCCGCACGGATGCTATTGAGCAGGAGACCGTACGCAAGAAAGAGGCGGAGATGACGGCAGAAAAGGAGCGCTTGGAGGAACAGCAGTGGTGGACCCGTCTGGCCGTGATGGCTGTCCTCATCATTGCCCTGATCATCTATATCATCGTGCGTAACCACATGTCAGCAAAGCTGAAAAAGGCGCATGAGCAGTTGAAGGTGGCCTACGACCAGCTGGAGGAGACAACGGCAGTGAAGGAGCGTATGGAGAGTGAGTTGCGTATTGCCCGTAACATACAGATGTCGATGGTGCCCAGTGTGTTCCCTGATGTCAAAGGGCTTGACATGTATGCCTCGATGACACCAGCCAAGGAGGTGGGCGGTGACCTGTATAATTATCTGCTGCTCGACGACAAGCTCTATTTCTGCGTGGGTGATGTCAGCGGCAAGGGGGTGCCTGCCTCGTTGTTTATGGCACAGGCCACACGCCTGTTCCTCACGCTGGCCAAACAGGCTATGCGACCTTCGGAGATATGCACCCGCATGAACGATGCCTTATCGGGCAACGACAATGAAAGCAATATGTTCGTGACCTTCTGGCTCGGACTCGTTGACCTCACAACCGGACATCTCACATTCTGTAATGCTGGTCACAACCCGCCCGTCATAGGCGGTGGTGAGGATCATGGCTCTCTCCTGGATATGATTCCAAATGCGCCGATAGGCATCATGCCTGGCATGGAATACCAGGATGAAGAAGTGGATACCATCAAAGGCCGACCTCTGTTCATCTATACCGACGGACTGAATGAGGCGGAAAACAAGGAGAATGAGCAGTTTGGCGACGACCGTCTGCTCGACATCCTTCGCCAGACGCAGTTCAGCTCTGCACGGCAAGTCATCGAGACACTTGGCGCTGAGGTCGAGGCTCACCGTAATGGGGCAGAGCCCAATGATGACCTCACAATGATGTGTCTCTGCCTCTGACGAAGACGGGGATGCGGGCTTTGGTGACAGGGGTGGTGACGGTCTGACCACCGTCGTAATGGATGCCAGTGCGAGTGTCCGTCCACCCTGCTTCATTCTTCGGGAGATAGGTCTTCCATTCCTTTACATTCGGTTCGGTAACGGGACTGATGAGATACTTTGGACCAAACATATACTCGTATTTCTGTTGTAGTGCCTCGGAATCATCTGCGAAGTCGAACACAAGTGGACGCATCAGCGTGTAGCCCTGATCAGCGATGGCTGTGGCACAGGAGTCGATGTAGGGTTGCAGGCGTTCGCGCTCCTTCAGGCAGTCGGCAATAATCTGCTGTGCCTCTGCCCCGTAGTTCCAAGGTTCGGTATTGCTCATATAGCCGTGAACACGCATCAGCGGCAGATAGACACTTGTCTCAATCCAACGGAGCATCCGTTCGATATAGTCCTGATTGGTGTATTGATCCTGCGGACGGAAGAAACCGCCTGCATCGTAGGTCCACCAGGGGATGCCTGCTGCCTGGATGCCAAGTCCGGCTGTGATCTGACGGCGGAAGGTCTCCCAGTCGTTGCCGACATCGCCTGACCATAGGGCTGCATTGTAACGCTGGATGCCTGGGAAGCCGCAGCGCGTGAGGATCATCGGTTCACGACCTGCCGCCACGAGACCATCATGAACGGTCTGACAGACGAGTAGGGGATAGACATTACGTACCTGTTCGCCACACCACTGACCTCGATTCACGCGACGGCCCACGAGATCATCGTTCTCGGGTTCTGTGGCATCCTGCCACCAGGCATCGATGCCAAGGGGCAGCAACCGCTCCTTGAAGTTCTTCCAATAGGCGGCAGCGGCTTCGGGATTAAAGAAGTCGATCCAGTCGGTTTCTGGGATATAGTAGCCGTCGCGCTCCATCTGCTGTCCCACCACCGAGCGTTTGTCGATCTTTGACCATACGCTCAGCATCAGGCGGATGTCCATCTGGTGCAGACTGTCGGTGAGTGCTTTGGGATCAGGATAGTTATCGGCATCAAACTGCATGGAGTTCCAGCCTGTGTTGCCCCAGTATTGCCAGTCCTGCACAATCATACTGATGGGCAGACCTTCTTTCTTGAATCGGTTGGCGGTGCTCAGTATCTCATCCGACGAGTGGAAACGCTCGCGGCAGTGAATATAACCTAACGCCCAAGCAGGCATCTTCGGTGCCTTGCCTGTCAGCGTCCGATAGGTAGCGATGATCTCGTCGGGGGTGCCTGTAAAGACGGTATAGTCAACACAGGCTGCCACGGGTGAACTGAACACGGTCTCATCGCTCACTTTCTGGTAATACAGCGTCGGCTGGTCGTCCTTGGTGAGTTCTGCCGAAAGCTGATGTTGCCCTGCCTTGAGGTGGACAATCTGTGAGGCAGTAGGGGGTAACCATAGGTTCTGCATCTCAATCACTGTCTCTCCGTCGATGCAGAGGTTATGACGGCGTGCCATCTTCTGACCTACATCGAGCAACAGGCTATAGTCGCCCTCCTCGGCGATGGAGATGGTGCCTTCGAAGATATGACGTTCACGCACCTCGCGCTTGCCGCCTTCTGTGGAGGTGACATCTACAACCTCTTTCTCACCAGCACCATCCTTTTTCTTCAGGGTCACGCATTGATCTGCGGGGTTGAATTCCGTCATGCCATAGTTGTTCCACAGGATGCCATAGCCCTTGCTCGACAGCAGCATGGGGATGGAGATCTGGGTGTTCACCTGGGTGAGTCGGCGTGAGAGGCCGCGCACATTCGAAAAACCGTCCTGAAACTGACCCAGTCCGAACAGGTATTCATCCTGAGGAGAACAGAATGCTAAGGTGGCTTTTCCGTTGCAAAGCTGATGTTGCGTAGCCGTGAAGACCACCCGTCCGGATACATCTTTCACAGATACCTTCTTCTGCTGCTGATCGACCTCAACTTTCACGTCGGCATCTTTCACAGGGGTGTTGTTGACGTAGATCCACTCAGGGAGTTCTTGTTTGACTTCGCCCTCCTGATACTGGATGCGAACGGCATTACGGGCGATAGGAGTAAACGATAACTGGCCGTTTCCGAAAGGAACGGAATCTGCCGCTGCTGTCGTTAGGAAGCAGATGGCGGCGATGGTTGACAGAATCTTTTTCATATTAGGCTTTTCTGATGTAATCTACAAAGGCATAAGGGTAGGCGTGACGCTCGTCTGTATCGTGGCTCTCACGACTCACTTCCTGCCAGTCGTCGTAGGCAGGGAAGAAAGTATCGGCTTCTGCTGGGGTGTCATCGATCTCCGTCAGACAGAGACGGTCGGCGAGTGGCAGGGCCTGCTGATAGACACTGGCACCACCTATTATATATATATCCTCATCGGCGGCGCAATGCGCTAAGGCTTCCTCCAATGACGGATAGACATCGCAGCCAGGAAACGCACTCGTGCTACGACTCAATACGATGTTACGACGGTTGGGCAGGGCTCCTTTAGGCAGCGACAGAAAGGTGTTGCGCCCCATGATGATCGTATGCCCTGTGGTGAGCTGCTTGAAGCGCTTCAAGTCGTTGGGCAACCAATAAATCAGTTTGTTCTGGAATCCGATGGCACGGTTCTTCGCCACCGCTGCGATAATACTAATCATACGCTTACCTCCGCTTTGATGTGTGGATGAGGATCATAGCCTTCGAGCTGGAAATCCTCGTACTGGAAATCGAAGAGTGACTTGACATCCGGATTGAGAATCATCCGTGGTAGCGGACGAGGCTCGCGGGTGAGCTGCAGCTTGGCCTGCTCGATATGGTTCAGGTAGAGATGGGTGTCGCCAGTGGTGTGGATAAAGTCGCCTGCCTTATAGCCTGTCACCTGTGCCATCATCTGCAACAGCAGGGCATAGGAAGCAATGTTAAATGGTACACCCAAAAATGTGTCGGCTGAGCGCTGGTAGAGTTGCAGAGACAGGCGGTCACCAGCCACATAGAACTGGAAGATGGTGTGACACGGTGGCAGCGCCATCTTGTTGACCTCCGCCACGTTCCAGGCAGACACGATCATACGACGGGAGTTGGGATTGTTCTTCAGCTGGTCCAGCACATATTGAATCTGGTCGATGGTGCCGCCGTTATAGTCAGGCCATGAGCGCCACTGGTGTCCATAGACAGGGCCCAGCTCTCCGTTCTCATCCGCCCATTCGTTCCAGATGCGTACGCCATGCTCCTGCAGATACTTCACGTTCGTGTCGCCTTTCAGGAACCAGAGCAGCTCGTAGATGATCGACTTGAGATGGAGTTTCTTGGTGGTCAGCAGAGGAAAACCGTCTTCGAGGTTATAACGCGACTGGGTGCCGAAGATACTGATGGTTCCAGTGCCGGTACGGTCGCCTTTCTCAGTACCTTCTGTCAGGATACGATTGAGGATGTCTAAATACTGTTTCATTGTATATCTATGATTTTTATTTCTTCTGATGGGAGATGGGTGGTTTTGATGCGCCAGGGCTTCGGATAGAGGTTGTTGGCGCGATTGCCGATATTCTTGACGGGTCCAAGGGGGAAACCTTTATAGGTGACAGTCACGAAGCCCCGAGGGGTGTCGGCTGGCAGTGCTAAAGCCTCACCACGCAAGTATTGCAGAGCCGCAGAATAGGAGAGGTCAACCTGTGGGAAATCACCTTCGGGCAGATCGGCTTTCAGCACCTTGAGGCGCTGCATGTTGTTTTTTGTGCCAGCCCCAGACTTTATGCCTCCTTTCCTGAGTACCGCCATAAACAAGCCCTCACTCTGCGTGATGCCGGGGATGAAGCGATAGACGGGGGCGTCGAAGCCGTCAAGCAGTGAGCCCGTGATATGCCATTCCTGTTTTGTGGGAATCTCCTGTATCTCAGCATCGTAGGTGTCGATGATCCAGCGCACATTCTCTTCGTTCTCCTTGGTATTGAAAGTACAAGTGCTGTAAATCAGGATGCCACCAGGGTTGAGACATTCCCAGGCATCGGCGACAATCTCTCGTTGCAGACGCCAGCACTTCTCCACATTCTGCAGGCTCCATTCTCCGATGGTGGCAGGATCCTTGCGGAACATTCCTTCGCCCGAGCAGGGCACATCGCAGAGTATCACGTCGAACTTTGTCTTTGCCTGACGGAAATCACGCGGATAGTTGTTGGTGACAATACAATCTGACCAGCCCCATTTCGTGATGTTCTCCAAGAGAATCTGGGCACGGGTAGGGATGGGCTCATTGCTCACCAGCACACTTTCTCCTGGCAAGACACTGCGGGCTGCTGTGGATTTCCCACCAGGAGCCGCACAGAGGTCGAGCATAGCGACAGGCTCATGGATGAACTGTCTGAGCACATGCGTGACGAACATCGAGGCAGCCTCCTGTACATAATAACAGCCCGCATGAAAGAGTGGGTCGAAGGTAAACTGCGGTCGTCCCTCCAGATAGAATCCCTCCTTGCACCAGGGAACTTGATGCTGGGGCCTGGCCCCAGTGTTCATGGCCCCAGTGTTCAGTCGGATGCTGGTGGGAGCCTCCTCGTTGAAGGCTTCCATATAGCTGTTAAAGCGCTCTTCGCCCATCATCAGCCTGGTTTCTCGGATAAATTCTTCTGGTAATTGTATCATTTTCGGGTACAAAGGTAGAAAAAATATAAGAAAAACCATTATCTTTGCAACTAATTTATGATTTGTTGCGTCAAACAGACAAAGAAACCCAAAAGGTAAAGGGTAAAAACGTAAAATATAAAAAGGAGAAAAGATATGAAGAAGTATTTAATCGCAATCGCAATGGTGCTGACGCTCAGCTTGAATGCTGACGCAGCGGCACAGAAGCACCGCCATACGCCCCGTACGGAGCAGGTGGACACTACTAAAAACAATCGAGACGCAATCGAAGCCTTTTCTGACACAACAGCCGTAGCAGGCGATTCCATCGACGCCTATGCTCACAGACAGCACATCAGCATTTCTGCTGACGAGGACGTAAAAGGTGTGTTTGAAGATATCTTCCAGAATTTCGACAAGACTGCAATAGCTGGCATGTTTTTCGCTGTTATTATTATTTTCATCATGTTCGTCCTGGCACCGATACTGATCATCATCGCCGTGTTCTACTTCATCAACAAGAACCGCAAGGACCGGATCAAGCTGGCACAGATGGCGATGGAAAAGGGACAGCCGATCCCCGACGAACTATTGAAGGAGAAGCAGGATCCGATGGGTAAGGATGAGTATCAGACAGGTATCCGTCAGATGTTCACAGGTGTTGGACTCGCCATATTCTTAGGTTTAGTGGCTGGCAAGATCGGCTTTGGTATTGGTGCCCTCGTCTTCTGCATCGGACTCGGCAAGTGGTTTATCGCCAGACAGTCAGGTAACGTGGGAAACAACTCTCAGTTTAACAATACGACAGATATTAATAACCATTTAAATCAGACAGGATTATGACTAAGAAATTGACACGCTCTAATGACAGAGTATGGGCAGGGGTTTGCGGAGGTATCGCCGAGTATTTGGATTTCGACCCCGTATTGGTTAGAATAGCATACGCTTTCCTGACACTCTTCACAGCCTTCAGCGGATTGATCTTCTACATCGTGCTGTGGATTGTGATGCCAGAAAGAAATCTCTTGGAAAGGTAAAGACGACGGAAGCAGAGTGGCAGAGTTCAGCGACATATCTCTCGTGACGCAGGTGGCGGTTTTCCATAACAAGCGGGCATTCGATCAGCTTGTCAGGAAATATCAGTCACCTGTACGTCGGTTCTTCCTGAATCAGACGCTGGGAGATGAACAGCTGAGCGATGACCTGGCTCAGGAGACCTTCATCAAGGCATACGTGAATATCACCAAGTTTCGTGGTATGGCCAGTTTCTCTACCTGGTTGATGAGAATAGCCTACAACGTGTTCTATGATGAAGTACGTTCCCGTCATCAGACGGAAGACGTGGATACCTCTGTCGCTGTGGCTCGCCAGACGGTATCGGCGAGTGATACATTGAAGATGGATATCTATGCGGCTTTGGCACTGCTTAAACCTGATGAACGCACTTGTATCACCCTGCAGCTCATCGATGGTTATCCGATTGATCAGATCAGTAAGATCACGGGAATCGCAGAGAATACGGTGAAGTCGCATTTGAGACGAGGAAAGGAAAAGATGGCGAACTATTTAAAACAGAATGGCTATGACAGATAAAGAAAATGTAATGATAGAGGATTTCTTCAAGCAGGCTGCCCAGCAGCAGATTGAAGACAATGGCTTTACTGAACGGGTGATGCGTAGTCTGCCTGACAGGAAGGGACAGATGGTAAGGCGACTGTCGCAGTTGTGGACTTTGTTCTGCATCGCAGTAGCTGGTGTGCTGTTCTTCCTGTTTGGTGGCTGGCAGGTGGTGACCGGTCTCTTCTTTGCCAGTCTGAAGGTGATTTTCGGTTGGCTGGAAGTGCAGATGGTGACGGCAACAACAACAGAGATTCCCGTCAATCTGTGGGCTATCCTGCTGCTGGGAGCTATGGTGTTGGTTTATTTACCTTATCAAACAGCCCGTAAGTTGTCCGCAACACTATAAACTCTGTACGTCGGTTTAACTGATGACAGATTTCCTGCTGTTCCTCTGGGAGTGTGGTGATGAAAGTCTCACTGAGCGTATCACCCTCCTTGAGGAACGGATATTTTTCTGCCACCTTGCGTTTAATGCGCTTTGGCTTGCCCTCTCCATAGCCCTTGGGTGTCAGGCGGTCGGCAGCGATTCCATGTTGGATCAGATAGCTGACCACATTCTGTGCACGCTGCTGTGACAGACGTTCGTTATACTCGTCAGAACCTCGGTTGTCAGTATGGGCAGACAGTTCAATGGTGACGTGGGGATTCTCGTTCAGCAGTTTCACTAGTTCATCGAGGGCTGTCTGTGATTCTGGGCGCAAGGTGGCTTTGTCGAAATCGTAGAAGATATTCTCGATGAGCACAGGGGCGGAGATGTTCGCCAGCGGGAACTGCAACACATATTCTTCCGACTTCTTCACTGGCTCTACGTGTAACTGCTCCTGATGGTTAAGGTATCCCTTACAGGTGCCGAGGAAGACATAATCCACACCATGCTTGATCTCCTGAGTGAACGAACCGTCGCCAAGGGCATTCAGTTTCAGGTTGGTTCCGTCGTTCCCCACCATATATACTTGGGCTGCAGGCAGCTCATAACCATCCTGTTCATAAACCCATCCCTTAACCGTCTGAATGATCTCCGGATTATAGAAACTGTAGATATGGTCGTAACCTCGTGTGTCACCACGGTTAGAGGAGAAAAAACCTCTATTGTGGAGCCCCTCAAAGGTCATGCCGAAGTCATCGCCTTGGGAGTTCAGAGGTACACCTGGGTGTTCCAATGTCGTGGTGCCTGTCTTGAGGATGTAGATATCCAGTCCGCCCATACCGGGATGACCGTCCGAGGAGAAATAGAAGTCGCCATTAGGACGGAACGTCGGAAACATTTCGTTTCCTGATGTGTTGACGGGGACACCAAGATTCTCTATGCTGCCTATCTCGTTATTCCCATAGAGTCGGCAACGCCAGATATCATAGCCGCCAAATCCACCAGGCATGTCGCTGACGAAATAGAGCCATTCGCCATCGGGCGAAACGGCAGGGTGGGCGTAACTGTGGAGCGTATCTTTTGAGATGGAGAGTTCTGCGGGTTTAGTCCAGGCGGCATCGGAGCGACTGGAGATGACGATAGTGGCATAACGGGGATAGTTAGGGTCCGTCTTGCACTGGGTGAGGAACATGGTTCGTCCGTCGGGAGAGATGCAACAGGCTCCCTCATCGAAATCGGAGTTCAAGTCAGTATCGATTGCCTGGGGCTTACTCCATTTCCCCTTATCGTCTTTCTGTGAGAAGAAGATATCGGCAGCTTTTGTGCCTGTGATGCCACTATACTCATCGCCTTGTGCCTGGTTGCGGGTAGAGGTGAAGTAGAGCAGATCGTTATCATCGCCTGTCAACATGGGGGAGTATTCCGCCCGACGGGAGTTGAACAGGCCTTCACGCTTAACGATATAGTCTGAACCGTCTTTCTTCCATTGGGGAGCCATCTGAGCCGATTTCAGTCCGGTCCTGGCGAGACGCCTGTGCGGATCAGTCTCTGGCAGAGAGTCAATGGCAGTCTGAAACTGTTTGGCGGCCTCTTTATAATTGCCGTTTCTCATATAGAGCTGTCCAAGATAGAAGTGGGTCAGTGAGTCGGCTTGTTTATAGCGGACGGCATTATTGTAGGCCGTGATGGCCTTGTTGGTGAAGTTGATACGACGATAGCATTCTGCCATCTTCATGGCGCGCTGACCTTTCATGACACGCTCCTTCGAGGGTGTCTGACTATAGGCTTTGCGGTATTGGGTGGCAGCATCGAAATACTCACCGATGGCATAAAACTTATCGCCTTTTTTCATAGCCTGATCAGCCCCGCAACTGATGATCAGTGCGGTGGCGATGGCTATTATGAATATGGTGAGGCATCTTCGCATATCATATTAATAACGATATGACTTCAGAATTATTGCTTCTTACCCTTTTTCTTCTTGGGTTCTTCGTCGGGGGTGACGGTGATACGACGGTTTGACGGATCGCTCATCACATCATGAACGATATCAGCCACCTGCTGCTTCAACTCGTTGATAAACTGCTGGGCATCGTATTTCTGATGCTCGATGTCACGCAACTTCTTCTCCCAGATACCTGTTAGTTCACAGCTTTTCAAGAGTTCCTCGCGAATCAGGTCGATGAGTTCAATGCCTGTCGGTGTTGCAACCAGACGTTTCCGCTCACGTTTGATATAGTGGCGTTTGAACAGTGTCTCGATGATAGAGGCACGCGAAGAAGGTCGGCCGATGCCATTCTCCTTCATGGCAGCACGAAGTGTCTCGTCCTCTACGAATTTGCCCGCTGTCTCCATCGCACGGAGCAGAGAGGCTTCATTATAATAAGGTGGAGGAGTGGTCCATTTCTCTGTGAGTGTCGGTTTGTGCTCGCCGGTCTCTCCTTTGACGAAGGTAGGCAGGGTACGTTCTTCATCGTCTTGCTTCTTCTCCTCGTCGTCGCTGTCGGTTTTTACTTCGGCCTTCTCTCTGACGATGCGCCAGCCTGGATCAAGAATCTCCTTACCTGTGACCTTGAATTCGATGCCGTCCACCTCGCCAAGCACCGTTGTTGTGGAGAATTTACAATCGGGGAGGAAAACACCTATAAAGCGACGGGCTACGAGATCAAACACCTTCTGCTCGGCATCACTCAGGTTCAGGGGAATGACACCTGTGGGGATGATGGCGTGGTGATCGGTCACTTTTGAGGTGTCGAAAACACGTTTTGACTTCTTCAGTGCCTTGCCGCCAATGGGCTTGATAAGCTCGGCATAAGGTGCCACACCACCAAATTTAGTTTGATAGAGACCATTCAGTGTCTGAGGACACTTGGCGTAGATGTCATCTGAGAGGTATTGTGTGTCCACACGGGGATAGGTGGTGTATTTCTTCTCATAAAGACTCTGAATGAGGTTGAGTGTCATCTCTGCCGAATAGGCGAACTTACGGTTGCAATCTACCTGTAGTGAAGTGAGGTCGTAAAGCTGGGGAGGCTGTTCCTTACCTTCTTTCTTCTCAACCTTTGTTACCGTGAAAGGTTTGCCTTCAATCGTCTCAAAGGCTTTCTCTCCCTCTTCCTTACTGGTAAACTTACCCTTGGTAGCGGTGAAGGTGGTATCGCGATAGACGGTTGCCAATACCCAATAGGGCTCTGGCTTGAAGTTCTCTATCTCCTTCTGACGGTTCACGATCAGGGCGAGGGTAGGGGTCTGCACGCGCCCGATGCTGAGCACCTGACGGTTCTGGCCATACCTGAGGGTATAGAGGCGAGTGGCATTCATGCCTAAGAGCCAGTCGCCGATGGCACGCGAGAGACCTGCCAGGTAGAGGGGTTGGTAGTCGGTCTGGTCTTTCAGGTTAGCGAAACCTTCGCGGATGGCTTCGTCAGTCATCGAGGAGATCCACAGACGTTTCACAGGACAGGTGGCCTGTGCTTTCTGCATCACCCAGCGCTGGATGAGTTCACCTTCCTGTCCGGCATCACCGCAGTTGACGATGCCGTCGGCAGCCTGCATCAGCTTCTCGATGATAGCAAACTGCTTCTTAATACCGTTGTCGTCGATGAGCTTGATGCCGAAGCGTTGGGGTACCATCGGCAGCTGTGTCAGTGCCCAAGGTCTCCAGGCGGGTGTATAATCACCAGGTTCTTTCAGTGTACAGAGATGTCCGAAGGTCCACGTTACCTGATAGCCGTTACCTTCCATATATCCGTCATGGGAGCTGTTGGCTCCCAAGATGCGCGCAATATCCCGAGCTACACTCGGCTTCTCAGCGATACATACTATCATTTCTTTTCTTCTTCTTGCTTTTGATTCGTTACCCTTTCCGCACGGAATCGTTCGTAGTCATCGATTTTCTTGAGATAATGTTCGCGGAAGTCTTTCCAATGATAATAAGGTGCACAATCTGTGGCGATGGGCAAAGTGGCTTCTTGCTCATTCAATAATACCTTGAAGAGCACGTCCTGATCTTCAGGGCCCTCTCGGTAGAAGACAAACTGGAGGTTGGCACCCATCGGAAAAACTGAAGAACTCATCCAGCCCTTCGCTTCCAGCTCTTCCAGATTGTCGGTTTCCAGATCATAACCGTTAATGCCTATCAGACAGACAAGGGGCAGAAGCGCTGTTTCATGACCGAAGCGGAACTGTACACCAGGCTTCTCCAGGCGGATGCAGCTGTCGGCATCGTTGATAATCTGTCGCAGCAGATGGCGCTGGATGTATGGCTGGTGACCGCCATTGAGTTTGCATGCACCAAAATGGATATACCACCAGGCATTATCATCCTGCCACAGGCGGTACAGGTCTTCTGGTGTGAAGATGTCTGTCAGGTAACCACTCTTATACATATGTGTGTGTTGCAGAAATAGTCCCATCTTAATCAGGAAATAGTTCAGTTTCCGCTCATCGATCACCTTTAATACGGAGTCTGGATTCTGGAACAATAGCTTCATCAGAGCTGGATTGCCTTTCAGCTTATTTTCAAAGGCCTCATGGGCAGCCTTGGCTGCAGGTGTCATGCCCTTCCACGAAAGCAGGCTGTCCTGATGGTTCATATACCACATGGTGTACTGAGATGCATCCATCCTGATTTTCAGATTCGGATTGTATCTCATCAGTTCGAGCATGGTGCTGGCCATACTCAGGATGCATCGGCTAACTGTGGTGCTGCGGGCATTGATATAAGATTCCCCCTCAAACAATTCTGGGAACCGATGTACCATACGGGCGGCAATCTGGCGAATCTGCTGGTGCCCGTAGCTGGTCAAGTCACCCCATCGCAGCTCGGAATCAGCAATGATCTCACGTATCTGCCTCAGCACTTCATGTCCTGTTGGTGTTAATTGTCCGAGACTGTCAGCGCTACACATCATAAGGTAAGGGATATCATACCCCATCCGCTTGTTGATGTAGCGGGAACCATGACGACCGTAGTGCGAGAGATAGAAGGGTCTCTTGCCTGCAGGAGCGGCTGTCATGGGAGCATCTATGCTGTCTGGGTAGAGCGCATAGTTCGTGACGGCAAAAGTCGGGTTTTTACGGATAATGTCAAGTGCCTGCTGGGCACGGACACCAACTGTCCCTGCCAACAAGATTGCTATCAAAAGACTCTTTTTTATGTTCATACCGCCTGCAAAGATACATAAAAAAAAAGAGAAAGCCAGCCTGTAAAGCGAAAAAACTTCAAGACTGGCTGACTTTTTTATGCCTTGAGGCTGGATTTTGCCTGCTCCTGAGCCTCTATCACGCGATCACACCAAGCGTCGAATTCCGGATCTTCAACCTGTAGCTCTGGATGACTGAGTAGATAGGCGATGCACCGGCGTACCCCTTCGTCAAAACGCGTTGTGGCCTTGAAACCAGGTACGGCCCGTTTTAGTTTGGTGCAATCAAAGATGACACTGACGGCTTTATCGCCAATCAGATTCCCTAAGAGGTCATATTCCTTAGGACAGACATCTGCCAGGAAGGATGAGGCTACATAGTAAGGACGGAACGTTGCACCAAGGGCCTTGGCTACTGTCTCGTAAATCTGATTCCATGTCAACTGCTCATCACTCATGATCTGGAAGGCCTCGCCGATAGCCTTGGGATTACCGATCAGTCCGATGAATCCTTTGGCAAAGTCTTCATTCCATGTCAGGGTCCATAATGACGAGCCATCGCCATGTACGATGACGGGCTTGCCTTCCATTATACGTTTCAAGACCTGCCAACTGCCTTTGGGACCATGAACGCTGACGGGTACGCCTCTTTCGCAATAAGTGTGACTGGGGCGGACGATGGTTACAGGGAAGCCTTTCTCCCGATATTCGCGCAGCAGCAGCTCCTCGCAGGCAATCTTGTCGCGTGAATACTGCCAATAGGGGTTAGCCAGCGTCGTCCCTTCTGTGATATAGTGACTGGCAGCAGGCTTGTTGTAGGCAGAGGCGGAGCTGATATAGATGTATTGGCTCGTGCGGTTACGGAACAGACGGATATCACGTTCCACTTGTGAAGTTACAAAGCCGATAAACTCGCAGACGGCATCAAATTGCGTATCACCGATCTTCTGAAGAACGGTTGTCTCGTCATTGATGTCGCAGATGACTTGTTTCACACCTGCAGGCACTTCTGCCTTGCGATTACCACGGTTCAACAGCCAAAGTTCATGGCTGCTCTCTGCTAATTGTCTGGTGATGGCACTGCTAATGGTACCTGTTCCACCGATTAATAAGATCTTCATAATCTAGCTTATTGTTCTTAGTTTGTTGCTATTGTCTGCAAAGTTACGAAAAAAAAAGAGTATAATCATTGATATCTTGTTTTTTTTTCGTAATTTTGCAGAAAAATTACAGATATAGAACAAAGACTACGCTCTATTATATGCTACAAAAGTCTAAATTGTTTACCAATAAACTGTCTACCAAGATAAGTTTGAAGGTCGTCTCGCTTGTTGCTGCGTTACTCGCAGTGGCACTCTTTGCGATGCTTCATTTTTCGAGGAAGACCGTTAGGGAAGAAGCGATTTTGAAGGCAGAGCAGACGCTTGACGGTACTGTGGAGCATATCGATGAAGTCTTGTTGAGCGTGGAGCAGTCAACTGGTAATATGTATTATAATATGTATTCCCACCTTGATAATCCGGAAATGATGTATGTGTATTGTCGCAGGCTTATCGAGTCAAATCCTTATATCTCTGGTTGTGCCATTGCGTTTGAGCCCTATTATTATAAGGATCGTGGAGAGCTGTTTATGGCATATTGTCATCGTTCTGCAACAGGTTCTGCTATTGTGCGTTCTGAGACTTTTGGAAATAAACCTTATAACCAGCAGGTCTGGTACACCGAGCCGATGAAAACGGGTACGCCTTGTTGGACAGATCCTTTGGAGGATCTTGATCCGAATGATGAGGCTATTACCACCTACTGCTTGCCGATTTACGGCGCTGAAGGGGAACGTATAGGTGTCGTGGGCGTTGATGTGACCATCAACATGCTTTCACGGATCATACTTTCTGCGAAACCGTCTGAAAACTCCTATAGTATATTGCTGGGTACTGATGGCTCTTACCTGGTTCACCCAGACATTAGCCGACGCCTGAATGAGACGGTTTATACACAGCTGGAACAGGGTGCTGATCCTTCGGTGAAAGAGACGGCCGATGCCATGATGGCGGGGCAGAAAGGCTATAAGCGCATCAAGAAGGACGGCAAGGACTGTTATGTCTTCTATAAGCCTTTCGTGCGTAATGTCGTTAAGGGGAGGTATCAGGGAGACATGGGCTGGAGTGTGGGTGTTGTCTATCCTGAGGATGATATCTTTGGTGCCTATAACCGATTGCTGAGTTATGTGCTGCTGATTGCCATTATCGGAATCCTGCTTCTGGCACTTCTTTGTAAGCTTATTATTCATCATAGATTGTTGCCGCTGCTGTTCCTGACAAAATCGGCTCATCGCATTGCAAGTGGTCATTATGACGAACCGATTCCTGATAGTCACCAACATGATGAGATAGGTCAGTTGCAGAATCACTTCCAGCAGATGCAGTTAACCTTAGCCAAACACGTAGATGAGTTGGAGAAGTTGAATGTGGAACTGAAGCGACAAGGTGAGAGTCTGCGTGTGGCCTATCATCAGGCACAGGCTGCTGATCGATTGAAGATCTCTTTCCTCCATAATATGACAAATCAGATGCTCTCACCTGTTCAGTTGATCTCTGAGCAAGTGGATCATCTGTGGCATCTGGAAACGATGAAGCCTGAAGATGTTGATGTGATGGCTGATGATATCCAGAAACAAGGTGAGGTGATTACGGATCTGCTCAATCATCTGCTTGAACTGTCGAAAGAGACCATGGGAAAGGAGGGGTATCATGGGTAGGATACGCAATTCTCTCTCATTGAAGCTTGGAGTCAGTATCCTGTTCCTGTCCTTCCTTGTGTTTGTGGTCTGTTTGGGAGTTATGTTCTTTCAATCGCGTTTATTACTCCGCAAGCAAGTCGCAGAACATGTCTCCAGCGTGTTGGACAACACGGTGTCGCGTGTCTCGGGCTGTATGACCGCGGTGGAGACGGCTACCAATGTTAATGGCTGGATGGCACAGGAGTTCCTGAATCCCGATTCTTTATTGAACCTTACCCATCGTGTGGTGTTTTTCAATAGTCATGTCAATGGCTGTTCCATCACCACAGAGCCGGATGTGTTCCCGGAGCTGGGACCGTTCTCGGCTTATTCCATAAGAGAAGGCGATTCCATTGTGACGACAAGAGAGGGTGCCTATGACTATTATGATCAGATCTGGTATAAACAACCGAAACAACTGGCGAAGCCTTGTTGGACAGATCCCTTTGATGACTATAATGACAGTTCCCTTTATACCAAGAATATCATCGCCTCTTATTGCAAGCCCCTTTATATGGATGACGGGCGGTTTATCGGCGTCATTTCTTCTGATTTGGCCTTAAATCGCCTGAAAGAGGCAATTGCCGACAAGCAACCCTATCCGAATACTTATTTCGTGATGGTTAATAGTGAGGGGCGGTTTATTATCCATCCGGATTCAACCCAAGAGTTAAATAAAAACATTTTCGAGGATCTTGACCCCGAGAAACAACCTGACCTGATTGCGCTTGGGCATGAGATGACAATAGGTGCCAAAGGTCATATGCAAGTCTCCGTCAATGGTACGCCATGTCTGGTGTGTTTCCAGCCTGTTCCTGATACCAGATGGTGCCTGGCCTTGGTTATTCCTGACCGGGAGATTCTTCATGCTTATTACAGACTCACGAATGTCATTGCTCCTCTGATCATTATCGGTCTGATTGTGATCCTCCTGATCAGTCGGAGAATCGTTGCCCAGGCTATTAAACCCCTTTATCAGCTTCTCACGCAATCACAGAAATTGGCTGAGGGAAATTATTCAGAACGGATTCCTCACACGCTGCGTGATGATGCCGTGGGGCGGCTACAGAACAGTTTTGCCACCATGCAGGAATCGCTGGATCGTCATGTCTATGATATCAAGAATGTCGCAGAAGAGACCAAAACCAGTAATGAAGAACTGTTGAAAGCCGCACAGTTGGCGGAAGAAGCAGACCGTCAGAAAACACTTTTTATCCAGAATGTAACCCACCAGATTCGTACGCCTCTTAATATCATCATGGGCTTTGCCCAGGTGCTGCGTAATAGTCTGGGTGAGATTCCTCATGATGAGGTGAAGAAGATTGTCGAAATGATGGATCATAACACGAAGACGCTCTCACGCATGTTATTGATGCTTTACGACAGTTCTGATGCTGGCGTTTCCGTTGAGCTCAGTAGTCATAAGAGCGAGATGGTGTCCTGTAATGAGATTGTCTCTCAAAGTATTGCTTATACAAGAGAGCACTTTCCAGAGATCAATGTCAGGTTTGAGAGTGATGTGTCCGATACCTATCAGATCCGTACTAGCGGTCTTTACCTGATGCGTACGCTGCGCGAACTGCTTTATAATGCGGCCAAATATTCCGATGGGACTGTTGTTTTGGTTAAAGTGTCGGAGGGGGAAAAGAGCGTTCGCTTTATTGTCGAGGATCATGGGCCTGGCATGTCAGAGAGTTATATAGAGCAGATGTTCAAACCATTTACGAAAGTGAATGAGCTTTCTGAAGGACTTGGTCTTGGTCTGCCCTTGAGTAAGCGTCATAGCCAGAGTCTGGGAGGTGACTTGTACCTCGATACGACCTATCACGATGGTTGCCGCTTTATTCTTGAATTACCCAAATAATGATAATAACGATAGATCAGAAGCATATTGCATGAAATTATATTCCGATGAAGAACTGGCTGAGTTGCTGGATCAGGAAATTTTCCACCAGATCAGTGAGGCTGCAGACCGTTTGGGTCTGGAGTGCTATGTTGTTGGTGGCTATGTGAGAGATATCTTTCTGGAACGTCCCTCCAACGATATTGACGTGGTGGTCGTAGGCAGCGGCATTGCCGTAGCAGCAGAATTGAAGCGGATGGTAGGTAAGAAAGCCCACCTGTCTGTTTTCAAAAATTTTGGTACTGCCCAAGTGAAGTTCCGTCAGAAGGGTAGGGAGTATGAGGTGGAGTTCGTGGGGGCACGGAAAGAGAGCTACAGCCACGATTCCCGCAAGCCTGTTGTTGAAGACGGAACATTGGAAGACGACCAGAACCGTCGTGACTTCACCATCAATGCCATGGCCATCTGTCTGAATTGCCAACGTTTCGGGGAACTTGTCGATCCGTTTAACGGACTGGCCGACCTGGAGGATGGTATCATCGCCACGCCCTTGGAACCGGATGTCACTTTTTCTGATGATCC
The DNA here is from genome assembly GCA_900315695.1 of uncultured Prevotella sp. Classification (GTDB taxonomy): domain Bacteria; phylum Bacteroidota; class Bacteroidia; order Bacteroidales; family Bacteroidaceae; genus Prevotella. Next base: position 38,559 of record ONAE01000008.1, read on the forward strand.
CCTGCGTATGATGCGATGCGTGAGATTCGCCACCCAGCTTAACTTCCAGATAGAAGAAGAGACGTATGTGGCCCTTGAGCGCATGGCAGACAGAATCCGTATCGTGAGTGGCGAACGTATTAAGGATGAACTCAACAAGATTATCTTGGCGGCTCATCCCAGCATCGGCTTCGACTATTTGCAGCGTTGCGGACTGCTGCAGATCATCCTGCCAGAACTGGCTGCCCTTGATATCGTGGAACAGAAGAACGGGCGTGCTCATAAGAATAATTTCTACCACACCCTTGAAGTGCTTGAGAACGTGGCGGTACAGTCGGATAACCTGTGGCTGCGTTGGGCTGCCTTGATGCATGACATCGGCAAGACCAGGTCAAAGCGCTGGGATCCTTCCATCGGATGGACCTTCCATAATCATAATCTCATTGGTGCGAAGATGGTGCCGCAGATATTCCGTCGGCTGATGCTCCCCATGGATATGAAGATGAAGTATGTTCAGAAACTCGTCGATCTTCACATGCGTCCAATAGCCATCGCTGATGATGAAGTCACCGATTCCGCTGTCCGTCGTCTGATGAATGATGCCGGTGAGGATATTGATGACCTGATGACCCTCTGTGAGGCGGACATCACCTCTAAGAACGAGGTGCGCAAGAAACTGTTCCTTGAGAATTTCCGTATGGTGCGTGAGAAACTTGCTGATTTGAAAGCCAAGGATTATGTACGCTTGCTGCAACCGGTTATCGATGGTAATGAGATTATGGAACTTTTCCACTTGAAACCCAGTCGTGAGGTGGGGGTGCTGAAGCAGTATCTCAAGGATGCCGTTCTTGACAATAAGGTCGAAAATGAACGTGAACCGTTGATGCAGTTGTTGTTGGAGAAAGCCCGTGAGATGGGGCTGTCACCAGCGTGATGTCTAATTTGGTATGTCTAAAAAGGTATATTTTGACGTTGGATATCGGAACAGGTCTTCTATAAAAGTCTAATAGCCAATAAACTTTGTTAAAATCCATATATCTGTAGATATATTTTTCGTACCTTTGCACGTCGGAAAATTCTAATATGCAAAAATAGGTATGAAAATGAAGAAAGTTTTGATGTTTGCTGCCGCCTCGATGTTGTTGGCATCGTGTGGAGGTGGTGGCGGTCGCCCTTCGTTTGGCGACAATGAGTTTCCTGTTGTGACAGTGGGTACATCAAGCACCACGATGCAATCCACTTATCCTGCCATTATCAAGGGCGTACAGGATGTGGAAATTCATCCGAAGGTGCAGGGATTTATTACCCAGATTAATGTGAAGGAAGGTCAGACGGTAAGTGCCGAACAGGTGCTTTTCGTCTTAGACAACGTGACTTATCAGGCTCAGGTGCGTCAGGCACAGGCTCAGGTGAATACGGCTACAGCTGCATTAAACACGGCTAAGTTGACATACGATAACTCTCAGAAACTGTTCGAGAGCGGTGTGATCGGTGATTATGAGCTTCAGTCGTCTAAGAACAGCTACGAGAGTGCTGTGGCTAATCTGGCAGCAACTCAGGCAAGTCTGGCTTCTGCCAAGGAGATGCTGAGCTTCTGCTATGTGAAAAGCCCAGCCTCCGGTGTCGTCGGTTCTCTGCCCCTAAAGGTTGGTACACTTGTCAGTGCAAGTAATACGCTGACCACAGTCTCTAACATCAGTTCTATGGAAGTTTATTTCTCTATGACTGAGAAGGACGTGATAGCTATGGGTAAAAACGCAGGTGGCTTGGCAGGTGCCATCGAAGCTATGCCTGCCGTGAAGCTGAGGCTGGCTGATGGAACGGAGTATGGTCAGGAAGGCCGTGTCACCAAGATGAGCGGTGTGATCGATCCTACCACCGGTTCTGTACAGATCATCGCCGTGTTCCCCAATGCAGGGAAAGTGCTGAAGAGTGGTGGCTCAGGTGCGATCATCATCCCTCACAGCAATAGCGATGCTATCATTATCTCCCAGAGCTGTGTGTCTGAGGTGCAGGACAAGAAGTTTGTCTATGTCCTCGATAAGGATAACAAGGTGAAATACACCGAGATCAAGGTTGATCCCCAGAACGATGGTAACACCTATATCGTGACCGAGGGTCTGAAGGCTGGTGACAAGTATATCACCAATGGTATTACCAAGCTTCATGATGGCATGGAGATTGTTCCCATTACGCCGGAGAAGTATCAGCAGAAGATTGCTGACCAGGCAAAGGCGATGAGTGCCGGCGACATTGTGGGAGCGATGAAGAAGTAAAAAAGGTAAAAAGGTGAAAAAGTAAAAAGGTAAAATATGACTTTTACAACATTTATCAAACGTCCGGTACTCTCGACGGTGATCTCTATAGCCATCGTCTTGCTAGGTTTTATCGGCCTGGTGTCGTTGCCTATTGAGCAGTATCCGAATATTGCGCCGCCTACTGTCGTCGTGCAGACCCAGTACCCCGGTGCTGACGCCGAGACCGTGAAGAATTCCGTGATCACGCCGCTTGAGGAGAGTATCAACGGTGTGGAAGGTATGGACTATATGACCTCTACGGCATCTGCCGGTTCAGCACAGATCCAGATCCTGTTCCGTCAGGGTATCAATGCCGATATGTGTGCCGTGAACGTGCAGAACCGTGTGTCGCAGGCTCAGGCGCTGTTGCCTGCCGAGGTGACACGTGTGGGTGTGACGGTGACGAAGCGTCAGTCCTCTCAGGTGATCATGTACACCTTGACATCTGATGGACGTTATGACGACCAGTTCCTGACGAACTATGCCAATATCAACATCATACCGGCCTTGAAGCGTATCCAGGGTGTGGGTGATGTGATGAGCCCTGGTATGAAAACCTACTCGATGCGTATCTGGCTGAAGCCTGATGTGATGAAGCAGCATGGTCTGATGCCAAGTGATATTGCCAACCTGATGGCAGAACAGAATATCGAGGCTGCTCCAGGTACCTTTGGCGAACAGTCGGATGTGGCTTTTGAGTATTCTCTGCGCTATACTGGTCGTTTGAAGACGCCGGAGGAGTTTGGTAACATCATCGTTCAGAGTAAGCCCGATGGTACGACACTGAAACTGAAGGATGTAGCCCGTATTGAGTTGGGCGGATTGATGTATTCCGTCTCGATGAGAAACAACAACCTGCCCTCTGTGATGGGTATGGTACAGCAGATTGCCGGTTCTAACGCTAACGATATCGCCAAGCAGGTGAAGGCTGAGCTTGATGAACAGGCGAAGCTCTTCCCGCCGGGCATGATCTATAAGATCAACTACGACGTGACCGAGTTCCTCTATGCCTCTATCGAGGAGGTGGTGTTCACGCTCTTCATGACGCTGGCACTCGTGTTCTTCGTGGTGTATATCTTCCTGCAGGATATGCGTTCTACGCTGATCCCGCTGATTGCCGTACCTGTATCTCTGATCGGTACGTTCTTCTTCCTCAATGTGATGGGATTCTCCATCAACCTGCTGGTACTCTCCGCCTTGCTGTTGGCTATCGCCATTGTGGTGGATGATGCTATCGTGGTGGTTGAGGCTGTGCATGCCAAGTTGGATCAGGGTTATAAGTCACCGCTCACAGCCTCTATCGATGCCATGAATGAGATCTCTGGCGCCATCATCTCCATCACTCTTGTGATGGCAGCTGTGTTCGTGCCGGTATCATTTATCGGTGGAACCTCAGGCTCGTTCTATCGTGAGTTCGGTGTGACGATGGCTGTCAGCATTATCATCTCAGCTCTGAATGCCCTGACGCTGTCGCCTGCGCTTTGTGCCATCTTCCTGAAACCTCATGAGGAGGGCCATGAAAAGAAGCTGTCGCGTGTCGATCGTTTCCACCAGTCTTTCAACGTAGCTTTCGATACCACTATCGGTAAGTATAAGAATATCTTGGAGAAACTGGTGCGCAAGCCGCTGGCTATCATTGCTACGGTATTGGTAGGTATTGTGGTGATGGGTATTATGATGTTTACCACCAAGAGTGGTCTGGTGCCTGACGAGGATACGGGTACTATCTTCTGTACCATCTCGATGCCGCCTGCCACCTCTGTGGCCCGTACGCGTCAGATCATAGATGAGGTTGACTCCATCCTGGCTGCCGACCCGGCTATCATGAGTCGTGAGCAGATTCAGGGTTACAACTTCATTGCAGGTGCCGGTTCCGATCAGGCCACGTTTATTATGAAACTAAAGCCGTTTAGTGAGCGTCAGAAGGGTCTGTGGTGGAAGATCAGCGGATTGTGGGAAGGCGACGGTATCTATCGTTTCTTCCTCAACCCTTATGATGCCACGGGTGTGATTGCCCAGATCTTTATCAAGACAGCTCATATCAAGGATGCCTCGATTCTGGCATTCTCGCCCCCAATGATTCCTGGTTTCTCTGCCAACTCGGGTATCTCGCTCGTGATGCAGGACCGTACGGGTGGTGACCTGACGAAGTTCTATAATATCGTGAAGGACTTCATTGCAGAGCTGAACAAGCGTCCGGAGTTCCAGATGGCTCAGACCTCTTATAACCCGAACTATCCGCAATATATGGTGAACGTGAATGTGGCCAAGTGTAAGCAGAGCGGCATCTCGCCTGCTACCGTACTCTCTACGTTGCAGGGTTACTATGGTGGTCTCTATGCCTCCAACTTCAATGCCTATGGTAAGCTCTATCGTGTGATGATCCAGGGAGCACCCGAGACCCGTATGACGGAGGCTTCACTCAATAGTATATATGTACGCACATCCGCAGGAATGGCTCCTGTCAAGGAGTTCTGTAATCTGGAGCGTGTCTACGGACCTTCGAACATCAACCGTTTCAACCTGTTTACTTCTATTAACGTGACGGGTACGGTGGCCAACGGCTACTCTACTGGTGAGGCTATTCAGGCCATCCACGACATTGCTGCCGACATGTTGCCAGCAGGTTACACCTACGATTTCTCGGGTCTGACCCGTGAGGAGGCTAAGGCTTCGAATACGACTGGTGTGATCTTCCTGCTGTGCTTCATCTTCATCTACCTGATTCTGTCGGCACAGTACGAGTCATACATCCTGCCACTGTCAGTATTGCTGTCTGTACCTTTCGGACTGGCAGGCTGTTTCCTGTTTACCAATCTCTTCGGGCATGCTAACGATATCTACATGCAGATTTCGCTGATCATGCTGATTGGTCTGTTGGCAAAGAACGCCATTCTGATTGTGCAGTTCGCCCTTGAGCGTCGTCAGACGGGTATGGCCATCTCGTGGTCTGCCGTACTGGGCGCCGCAGCCCGTCTGCGTCCTATCCTGATGACTTCGTTGGCAATGGTCATTGGTCTGTTGCCAATGATGTTTGCCTCAGGCGTCGGTAAGAATGGTAACCAGACGCTGGGTGCTGCTGCCGTGGGCGGTATGCTCATCGGTACCATCCTGCAGATCTTCGTCGTTCCTACGCTGTTCGTTATCTTCCAATCTATCCAGGAGAAGATCAGACCGCTGAAGTTCGAGGATGAGGAGAATGCCGAGGTTGCAGCCGAACTGGCCCAGTATGCACATGCGAAACCCGTTGATTATGAAATAGAGAAGTAATATGAAGAAAATAATGATATTCATGTCCGCAGCCCTGCTGCTGTCGAGCTGCGGACTCTATAACAAATACGAGCGCCCGACCGTGGACACCGAAGGTCTCATCCGCGACCCCCTCTCACCCACCGACACGTTGGCAGTAGCCCCACAGGACACAGCCTCCTTTGGCAACCTGTCTTGGCGCAGTGTCTTTACCGACCCTCAGCTGCAGCAGCTCATCGAGCAGGGCCTGGAGCGTAACAGCAACCTGTTGAACGCAGCCCTGACCGTCCAGATCTATGAGTCGATGCTGAAGGCGGCCAAGCTGGCGTTCCTGCCGGGCATCGCCCTCGGTTCACAGCAGCCAATGGGAACGATTGCCACGTTGCATACCAGTCCGTCGGTGGAGACCAAGAGCTATTCTATTCCCGTATCGGCCTCATGGACGATCGATCTTTTCGGAAACATCCTGTCGCAGAAGCGCTCCACGCAGATGCAGCTCCTCGCCTTCAAGGACTATCAGATGGCTGTCCGTGCCCAGGTTGTCAGTGGCATTGCCAACAGCTACTACACCTTGCTGATGTTCGACGAGCAGCTCCGCATCGTGAAGGAGATGTCGAAGATGGCGAAGGAGACATGGAACATCACGCAGCAGCAGTTCAACCTGGGTCGTGTGCGTGCCAATGCGGTTCACAGTGCTGAGGCCGCCTATCTCTCCACGCTGACGCAGATCAACGACTTCGAGCGTCAGATACGTGCCACGGAGAACGCCCTCTCGCTGCTCATCGGACAGCCCGGTCAGCAGATCCCCCGTTCCACACTGGCCGAGCAGTCGCTGCCCGACGAGTTTGCCGTAGGTGTGGGTGTGGCTCTGTTGCAGAACCGTCCCGACGTGCATAATGCTGAGATGGAGCTGGCTTCCTGTTTCCACGATGTGCAGACAGCCCGTTCCAGATTCTATCCGAACATTACGATCGGTGTCTCTGCCGCCTTCACCAACAACAACGGTGGCCTGAATCCCGGCAAGTGGCTCACCTCACTGTTTGGCTCGCTCACACAGCCTATCTTCCAGCGCGGTGCGCTCATCGCTGGTCTGAAGGCCAGCAAACTGCAGTATGAGCAGGCTTTCAATACCTGGCAGAACACTATCCTCAAGGCTGGCAACGAGGTGTCTAACGCCCTCGTCAACTACAATAAGTACGACGACAATGCCAAGTTGGAGAACCAGCGTGTCGAAGCACTCTCAAAGGCTGTCGATGCCACCATCTCTCTCTACCACTCCAAGGGCACGACCTATCTGGAGGTGCTGACCGCTCAGACACAGCTTCTCTCGGCCCAGCTCGCTCTGGCAACCGACGACTTCAATAAGATGCAGTCGGTGGTAAGTCTCTATACGGCACTCGGTGGCGGAGGAAAGTAAAATTCTTTAATTTTGAAAATTATGGCAAGTGAAATAAGTCCAAAAGCTGAGATCAGCCCCAAGGCAAAGATCGGCAACAACTGTAAGATATTCCCCTTCGCATATATCGAGGACGATGTGGAGATCGGCGACAACTGTATCATCTTCCCCTTCGTCTCGATCTGCGACGGTTCACGTATCGGCAACAACAACAAGATCCACCAGGGCTCGGTGATCGCTGCCCTGCCGCAGGACTTCAACTTCCGTGGTGCCAAGTCATACGTGAAGATCGGTAATAATAATGTGATTCGTGAGAATGTGGTCGTCAACCGTGGTACAAATAAGGATGGTTGTACCGTGATCGGCAACGATAACTTCCTGCTGGAAGGTACCCATATCAGCCACGACACCGTTGTGGGCGACCACTGCGTGTTTGGCTATGGCACTAAGATTGCCGGCGACTGTGAGATCGGCAATGGTGTCATCTTCTCTTCGGGTGCCATCCAGAATGCCAACTCTCACGATGTGCCCCCGTTTGTCATCGCCGGTGGTAATCCGATGACCTATGGTGGTCCTAACACCACGATGATGAAGCTTGCGGGCATCGACGAGAAGGTGCAGAAGCACATCGCCAATGCCTACCGTCTGCTCTTCCATGGAAAGACCAGCGTGTTTGATGTGATCAATCAGATCAAGGATCAGGTACCCGACGGCCCCGAGATCCGTACCATCATCGAATTCCTCAGTCACTCCAAACGAGGCATCATGTGTAAGTAAGCCTGCCCTTCAGAAGGCTCTACACCCCCTCTATATCTGTCCCCCTTAAAGGGGGACTTAGATATGAGGGGGAGGCTTCTTTCGGGAAATTGCTATGCGAAGGAAAATTTGCGGGATTTAATTCTAGCACTTTTTTGATTTAAATGTAACAAGTGCTAGATTTAAATCTAGGAAAACCACCTCCGAAGGGGGATTTTTATTGTTTAACGGTGGTAAAATGTATTTTTAACACCTCTTACGAAGAAGAGTCGTCTTTTGCTTAATGAAGGTTAATAGGGGGGGTGAATCCTGGCTTCAAGGTTAAAATGTGTAAATATTCGGAGATTTTTATCTGCAAAGAAACACTTAATCTACAAAAATAACCTATTTTTGCATTTCACAAGCATGTGATAAATGAGATATATTAATCTCCATAATATATATATAAGGTGTTCTATACTGGCCTTAACACTTTTAATTACCCAGGCAAGTTTTTGTCAGGTTATGGATACCGGTCATAAGATAGATACACTTTCCGCTGCGGATAGGTTGGCTTTCCGCACCAATGCCGTTGAGTGGCTGATTCTGGTCCCGAATATTGGCATTGAATACGACCTTGGGAGATACAATTACAATCGTTATAGCATTGGTTTGAACCTGCGCTATAACTGGCAGACCAGCCATACCTTTAAGCCTGGTGCTATTTTTAATGTGGCTGAGGCCCGTCTGGAATTACGTGATTATTATCGCATTCGTGAGTTCACGAACTACATCACGCCTAAGAAAGGTTTCTTGAACAAACTACTTTCGCCTCGTCGTGAGACTGCTAAGCATCCCAACACCACCTATTACCGTGGTGCGTTTGCCGCCTATAACAAGTTTACGGTGAAGTTGGGCTCGGAAGGTCATCAGGGTAATGCGATCATCGGCGGTTTTATGTGGGGTATGATGAAACCGCTTTATGTCTTCCGTCGTGGCCATTCACTCGACTTGGAATTTGGTGTCGCCGTGGGTGTGGCCTATGCCAAATACGACACTTTCACCCATGATGCCTTCCTCGACTATTATCCGAAGACGGGCAATAAGACCACTATCCTGCCGGTGATCAACGACCTGCGTGTGGGCTTTGTATATCGTCCGGGCAAATACCCGATTACGAAGAAGTACCGCTGGCGTTACGACGTTGACATGAACTATCAGAGCGAGTTTGACAACAAGCTCCTGGCTAAGCGCCGCCAGATTGATAGCAAGGCCTTCAACGACTCTATTGACAACTATGTGCGTAAATTGTTCTGGGAGAAGTACGACTCGATTACCAATAAGCATAGAATCGCTGAGGATTCGCTGCGCCTGATCGGTCAGGATGAGAAGTCGCTCAAGAGATTAGAAAAAGAGAATCGTAAGGCTAAGATACAGGCCGATAAGGAAGCTGCCAAGGAAGAAGAGCGTCAAGCCAGGAGGAGATTGATCAGGGAAGCCGCCCGTGAAGCGAGGAAGGAAGCTGAGAAATCTAACTCTGAGTCTGAGGCGGAAGAACCCGAGAAACCTGCTGCCACCACAGAGGAGAAAGAGGAGAAAGGAGGTGAGTCATGATGAAGATGCGTCTGCTTCCCTGCCTGATGATTCTGATGCTGGCAGTCTCCTGTACGGAGGTTAGCCTGTATGAAGGTACCGACTATACGGATCGTGCGAAGGTGAAATTCGCCTACGACTGGGTCAGCAACATGCCGAATGATGGCTTCGATCATGACGTGCCCGACTCGATGTATGTGATTGCCAAGCGTATCGTTGGTGCGTGGAAGTGTGGTGTAAAGGTCAATTCCACCGATGGTGCGGGCTATTACCTGACCAATGCTCCGGAGTTGGAAGAGCCCGAGGTCATCGATGAAGAGACAGACTCTATCCCTGGGGATAATGATGAAATAGATGTGGAACCGACTCCTGAGACACCGACTGCTGATTCTACAGCTGTCGATTCTACGGCTATCGAAGCAGAGCCTGTTGCAGCGGCCCGTGCCCACAGCCGTGGTTACGTACGTACGCGTGCCGAAGGCGGACAGCCCGGCGTGGATGAGCCTACCGATGTCTTTGAGATAATCCCTGGTTTCTATAAATTTGTGACGTTCAACTGTGATACCACCGAATATATCTACCAGGATATCAAGGAGTACCTGTTGGCAGAAGAGAACAAGACCACCCTCCAGGAACTCTGCATGGAGTATAAGCGCTATGCCTATTCCGACCCGCACCTCCGTGGTACGGTGAGAAACTGGAAGGACTTAAACCTCTATGGTGATGGTAAGAACTATATCCAGCCGGATATCACTCCCATCTATTACGACTCCATTTCTAACGAGCGGATTGTGAGAGGCGACCAGCCAACCCTCACCTTTGCGCCGGGACTGCTCACGCAGAACATCGATATCCGTTTCAAGATCCGCAAGAAGGTCGATGTGGTGCCGATTATCATCGATTCGGTCTATGCCGATATCTCGGGCATCCCTTACCGTGTGAACCTGTCGAACGACTACATTGACATCAAGCAAACGTGTAAGATGATGTTCCAAAACTATATGGAGGACGCGAACGGCAACCGTATCACCGATACGGGCACCAATACCGAGTTGTACTGCCACGGCAACATCGACGTGCTGAGCGTTGTCAATGCCCACGACAGCACCACCACGAAAGGCCCTGGCATCATGCAGATCATGGTATTCATCAGAGGCTATCAACCCATTCGTGGCATGATTAATCTCTACCACTGCATCCGCCGTGCCAATCTCATCAATGATGTAGGCGACGGTGTGTGGGCGCGGAAGCGCAAGAACCATGGTGTGCTGGAGATTGACTCCGATCTGCTGATCGATGAGAAACTGCTCATCTCTGACGACGGTGAAGGCGGTCTGGACCGCTGGATCCCCATGGGCGATGAGGATATCGTGATTGATACTTAGAAGAAAAAAAGAAAATTAGATATGCGATTAAACCTGAAGACTGGAATCCTGACGCTGGTTGCCGCCATCTCCCTGGTGGCATGCAGTGAGTCGTATCCGGGCCTGCTCTATGATGAGTCCGAAAGTAAGGCTACCAATACGGAAGGGTTGGACTCCGCCAACCTTGTGCCGCTCTATGTCTATGTCAACAAGCAGAGCTTCTTCACTGTGACCGCTACTCCTGGCGATGGTCAGTTGCCCAGTGGTGTCACCCGTGGTATCGGCTCTTTCCAGCCCATCACGTCACCGACTGATGAGAAAGGCAATCCGATAGTCTATACCGAAGAGGACAGCCTCCGTTACTATCAGACCAACTTCCGCCTCTTCGCTTTCCGCGACGGCAGATATGCCACCACGGGCTCTGCCTATCCCGCTGAGCTGGCTAACGACCCGGACATGACCTGGACGCTGCTGGCTGAAGACGGCGGCCATCGCGACCCGGAGAAGCTGAACTGCCTCGTTGATGGCTACTCTTACTATGCCGGCCTGAGCTCACATCTCGACAATAACAGCGGACTGGCACCCGAGGTGAAGAACCCCCTCTGCTACGGCACCTATCAGGATGTCGGCTATAACTTCTTTGCCTATGTCTCCGACGACTTGGAGGCTTCGGGCTCTACGGTACACCGTACCCGCGACAGCATCTATTATGATGTCACCCTCAACGGCACCCAGGATGTGATGTGCGGCTATGCCCCGAAGCTCACCGCTGATGTGCTCGATGAGCGTTACAGTCAGGTGGAACTCACCCCTGCCGAGCGCAGCCGCGTGCTGAATATCGGTAACTACAGCACCTACGCTGCCCACCGTAACATCGACCCCTACGTCGATGTCTTCCACATGCTCACCCGCCTGCAGTTCCGTGCCTACCCGGGCGATGAGACGGCTACCGGCACCACCATCGACTCCATCTATGTGGAGGCCCCCAACAAGGGTAAGTTCATCGTGGCGCATCGCGACCCCACCAAGGTGGGACTCTATCTCGACACCATCCCCGGGCGCTACTACCTGCATGAGAAACCGGAGATTGTGGATTCTGTGCAGGCAGACTCCACCACAAGGCGCATGCTGCGCAACAGCGTCATGATGCCTGCCGGAAAATATAAGGCAGAGTGGAAAGATGCCTATTGGATAGATAAGGCTGCCCATAAGGCCGTACCTATCTTCGAGCGAGATCATATCGACGTGGGTGCCAGCATGATGCTGCCCCAGTCACCGGAGTTTGTCATCACCATCTGCTCTACCTATATAGATGCTACGGGTGGCTCTCATGTCATGAAATCCCACTACCGCGTCACAGCCGGCTCGCTGGGTGAAAATCCCGACAACTGGGATGAGGCCACGCAGCAGTATGTGTTTAAGCGCGCCCGCTACTACACCATCAACCTCGCTGTATATGGCTTACAGCCGATCGAGGTGATTGCCAACATCGAAGGCTGGAAGGAGGGCGGCGAGATATACATCGATCCAGATGCAGAGTAACTTATGAAATAGAAAATATATGTTTTAATTCACTTTATTTATTCACTTTTTAAAACTAAAGGTTATGAAAAAAAGTTTTATGTTCGTAGCAGTTGCTGCCGCTGGAATGCTGGCAAGCTGCTCAAGTGATTCCCTCACTGCTGGCCCAGATCCAAAGATCGAGCCAACACAGGAAGAGCGTGTTCCCATTGAGATTGGTGTAGCTTCTGTCCAGACAAAAGCTTCTACTCGTGGAAGTGGTGCTGTTGGTGATTTAGTTGGTGATGTCAATAACGTTTGGAAAGGCCAGAAAATCAATGCGTTTATGTTTGATAAAGGTAAGCTTACTATTCCAACAGATGAAGAAGGTGATATTTATAATAACACCGAGCTGACTACGCCAACTGGAGTCGAGTCTGGTATTGCACAACAGTATCTTACTCCAACAACAATTAAGCACAAGTATTATCCTCAGCGTGGTAACTTTGATTTCTGGGGCTATTATGCTGATGATGCTAATGCAGCAGCAGTTCTTGCTGATCCTGCAAATGCTGTTGATGCTACAAATCCAATTGCTTCAGTGCTTAATGCTGGTGATGAGGATGTAATCGTTCCATTTATTATTAATGGTACTCAGGATCTGATGGTTGCTAAGGCTGTTCCCGTTGGTGCTGACGCAACTGCTATTGCAGGCTGGGATGCAGCTAATCAGGACCGTTACTATTCAGCTTTTGCTGCACGCAATAAAGTTCAACCCGAACTTACCTTTAAACACTTGCTGACCCTCTTAAAATTCAAAATAAAGGGTGGTACTCCAAGTTCTTGTGGTTGGTCTTGGAATTCAACAGCTCTTACTCCAACTTGGGAAGGTCCTACAGTTGGTGAGAAATTCACTGGTGTTTTTGTAAAGTCTATCAAAATTAAATCTCAAAGCACAGGTTACATTGTTGCAGCCTATACTCGTACTGATATGAGTACTGATACCCGTTATCAGAATGCTACTAAGCTGATCAAGTTTGACGATACAACTACCGCACCAGCAACTGAGCCTGACAATTATACGGACTTCGAACTGTGGAACGATACTGATGGTGATGGTAAGCTCGACGCTCTTTATAACTTCGATCCTGCAGCTGGTGATTTGACAGTTACAGCTGTTGCTGACGATCATTATGATAAACTTTACAAGGCTAAAGCTACACCAACTACTGCCACAACAGAAAATACTGCTTGGACTTATAATGAAGTTCCTGTTGGTAGTGGGATACTTGCACAGACTCGTGATTCTTATGTTATGGAGATTGAACTTGGCCAGTACCTGCTTGATGTAGAAGATACTTCAAACCCTGCAGCTAGTACATACAAGATTAAGTCAAACATAATTTCTGATATTCCTGTAGTAGTAGATCCTGCTGATCCTTCAAAGAAGTTTGAAATAGGAAAGGCGTATACTCTTACTATTACCGTCTACGGTAACGAGGAGATTAAGATTAAAACCACTCTTGAAGGTTGGATTGATGGTGGTAATGTCCCCGTTAGTTACGACTAATCCTGTCGCTTAAGGCGATTTGAGCCTGACTGCTTAGCATGATGGCTTGATACAATAGAAATCCAATGTCTGGCGGAGACCGAAGTGTTTTCTCCGGTCTCCTGCCAAGGCAAAGGAAATTAAGTGAAACGAAAAAATAGATTAAATGAAAAAATATCTATTTATACTTGGCTTTGCAGGAACGGTATTTTTCTCAGCCTGCTCCACCTCTGACGATTTGACGGCAGAGAAACCGCCTGTAACTCCTGTTGTCGATCAGGCAGATGAGGCTGCGATGATTCGTGAAGCGGGTCAGAACAGTGACGTTTCCATCTCATTAGGAGTTGGTTCAAGTCGAGGTTTTACTAGATCTCCACTGGTCCCAGGTGAAGGTGGTGTCTTTTCAACAGAGGATAATAGATACCTCGGTGTTTTCTGTTTGTCTACTGGTATTCAGTCTGGCGTTGATGCTTCAACCTTACCTACTAATGTTCAAAAAAATAATTGGAAGGATGATGATACTGGTCTTTTAGTCAGGATGAAAAATGTAGCAGCAAAAGTGGTCGATGGTGAAGTCACTTTCTTGGAAGGGGATGGCGCCGATCCTTCATTAGTTAAACATTGTTACTATCCAATGGGTAACTGGATGAAGTATAATTTCTATGCCTACTATCCTAGACAAAATGAAACAGTTGAATTTGTTGGACAGGATAGGCCAACGATAGAATTTAGTAAAGTTGGTACCTATTATTATCTTCTGGAAAAATACTTTGAGATTGACGGTACTCAGGACATTATTTGGGGTAAGGCTGATCCAACAGAAGCGACTGCTGTTTCTCCAGCTGCAAATGCCGCAGAACCTTATAGTGCAAGGTATTTCCGCTTGAAAACGGAAGAGGTAGGAGCAGGTAGTATTGTTAATTTTTATCCGAAATTGAAATTTGAACAACACAAACTGGTTCAATTTAGGTTTTTCGTCAAAGCTATCAATTCTGCTGTTGCTAATGCAGTAACAATAAAGAATATGTATATACCTAATGCTCTTGGTTATCTGTCACTTGTTATTGCAAATCAAGATCCCGCACCTGTAGATTCTATGAAAGAAGGAACGATAAAGGTGTTCGGCAAAAAGAACGTAAAGAAAAAGTTGAATATTAAGTGGCTTACTGGTGCAAATAAAGATAAAGACCGCTTCGATAAAGATGGAAATGGAACTCTGGAAGATCCAATAAATCCTATTCCGACCACTCTCGAGAATTATAATGATCCTATCGGCTATCTGATGCTAGCTTCTCCAACTATAGGAGAAAGTCGTGATCCAAACTTTAAGTATAGTTTGTTTTTGGATTTTTCTTCAAACGGTACTTCTGGTTTTGATTCGTCTGGTACGTTGAGTGTAGATCTGGATACTGAAGGTGGTTTCCAGGAAGGTAAGATATATAATATCGTCGTCACTATAAAATCTCCAGTGGAAATACAGGCAAAAGCCACACTCGAAGAGTGGATTCCTGTGGCGACTCCAGTAAAACTCGATGCAAATTAATCTTCTCTTATATAGTTCCTGTGCATCGAAAAGATGAGCAGGTGGTGTATTTAAAGAAATAAAAAATTGAATGAATAAATATCTCTTTATCCTTGGCATAGTGGGAACAGCCTTTATTTTTGGCTGTACCTCTGACGACTTGACTATGGTCCCTTCTCAAGAAGAGGAGAGAGCATTAATTGTTGAGGCTAGCCAGGATAGTGATGTGCCTATTACTTTGGGGATTGCTTCGAGTCGAGGTGTTACTCGTTCGCCACTTGGAGGAGGTGATTTCTCCATTCCAGAAGGGGAATACCTTGGTGTGTTCTGTCTTTCAACAGGTATTCAGTCCGGCGTTGATGCATCTTTATTACCTTCTAATATAAGACTTAATAGATGGAATAGTGATGATACTGGTCTTTTAGTCAGGATGAAAAATGTACCTGCTTCTGTTTCATCAGGCGATGTTACCTTCATGAATTCAAATGCGACAGCCGTCCAAACCTATTATTACCCAATGGGTAATTGGATGAAGTATAATTTTTATGCCTATTATCCAAGACAAGAAGAAACAGTTGAATTTGTTGGACAAGATAGACCAACGATAGAATTTAGCAAAGATGATAATAATTATTACTATCTTCTTGAAAAATATTATGAGATTGACGGAACTCAGGATATCATTTGGGGTAAGGCTGATCCTCCAGAAGGTGATGCTTTCAGTGCTAGATATTTCATTGAGAATGTTTCAGCAGATAAACCTCAATTTAGCTTTGAGCACAAGTTGGTGCAATTTAGGTTCTTTGTCAAAGCTGCAAATCCTGATGTCGCTGACAATGTTAAAATAACAAATATGTCTGTACCTAATGCTCTTGGGTATTTGGCACTTGTTATTGCAAATCAAAATCCCGCACCTGTAGATTCTATGAAAGAAGGAACGATAAAGGTGTTCGGCAAAAAGAACGTAAAGAAAAAGTTGAATGTTAAGTGGTTAAGTAACGACGATAATTATAAGGATAAAGACCGCTTCGATGGTACTATTGGAAATGCTTTGGCAATTACGACTGATGCTGTAGATTATAATAATCCAGTTGGCTATCTGATGCTTGCCAATCCTGCTATAGGAAAAAGTCGTGATGGAAACTTCAAGTATGAATTGCAGTTGGATTGGGCTAAAAAAGTTGGTGATGATTTTGTAGTGCAGGGCATTCCAATAAGTGTTGAATTGGGTGGTGATTTTGCAGAAGGTAAGATATACAACATTGTCGTCACTGTGAATCCAGATTTGAATCCCACACCGTAGGTGCATTTAAAACAAAGGAAACAATAAAGAAACATAACAGACGAATGAAGAAGAAGCTATTGATGACCGTGATGCTTTCGACCTTTTGGTGCGTGGCTACTCGTGCGCAGATGATTGCGGCGAATATCGACGCATTGTGGGCGGTGATGATGTCGCCGAGCATCGGTCTGGAAATGGTGGTAGGCGAACGCTCTACCATCGGGTTGAACGGACTGCTGGTACACAAACCCTACGGCAAGAACATCAAGTTGCTGGAGTTGCAGCCGGAATACAGATACTACTTCTCAGGACGTCCGATGTTTCGTGAGTTTATCGGTATCGGGGCCGTGGGTGGTACCCATGACATCGAGTGGAAAGGTAAGATCTATGACGGTATGAACATAGGCCTGGGTGTGACCTTCGGTTACGTGATGCCCATCGGCAAACGATTCAACGTGGATTTCCACGCTGGCTTCGGAGCCGTGTATTATAACCATAAAGAGTATTTCACTGGCGACCAGTATGACGCTGACTCTGCCGTAGATGGGCTGGAGAAGAATAATGCCTCCGGTTACTACCTGCTGCCCACGCGCATTGGTGTCAGTATAACCTATATAATAAAATGAGCAACTGCATGAAACACCTGTTCCTGGCCTTGTTGCCTGTGATGCTTCTGTCGATGGTGGCGGAGGCTCAGGAGGTGGTGCCTGTCACTGTGCAGGGTCAGGTGACTGTGCATAATAAGGACAACGGAAAGGATATCCGTGAGCGTGTGGAATATACGCTGCTGACAAAGCAGCAGGCACAGGAAGCCAAGGCTGCCTTCGACCGGTTGACGGGTGAGGGCGACAAGTCGCAGAACATCTCGGAAGACGAGATAGAGGCCATCGACCGCCTGAAGCGCAAATATGGTTTCGTGAAGAAGAACACCACGCGAGCCAGTGGACGCTTCACCATCAATGCCGCGACAACTCTCTGTCTGCTCTTTATCACTGGTCAGGAGGCGAAGGTGTCGGATATCATCGAGATCGAACCGGGAAAGACGGAATATGATGTGGTGATCAACGTGCAGCGTCTGCGCGAGGTGGTGAAGCAGGGTAAAGCCGTAGAACGAGAGTCGATCGGCGGTGGCGGTGGCGATACCGGCGACGGTAACAGTTACTTCCATATCAGCCTGAATATCCCGAAGGGCATCGGTAAGGAGTCGTCACGACTGATCATTCAGACATATGCTGTGTGCTGTCAGACCGATGACACCGTGGCCTATTGTGAGCCGCTGGTGTATGAGGGTAAGGAGTATCATGAACTGCAGAACAAACGCATGGACTATGATTACTTCAGAAATGATCTGCTGGCTGACGCTTATCGCGACGGTATGGAACTGAGCAGCGACGAGTGGATTCGCATCGATACGACGCTGGTCTATGAGAAAGAGGATAAGAACCTGGACTACCGGGGACCGTTTACCTATGTGCTGGAAGACTACCACCATGTGTATAAGAAAGGCGGGTGGGGAGGCACTTGTCTCTTTGAGCGTCCGTTTAAGTTCGTGGATTTCACACCGGCATTGGCTGAGTTACCACTCTCGGAGGAGTTCCGTGAGGATGCCCAGTCGCAGTTCGGACAGGAGAACCGCGACCTGCAGCTGCGCTTCGTAGTAGGTAAGGATGTGCTGGAAGAGGATTCCATGAACCAGGTGAACATCGACAAGCTGATCAGTGAGCTCCGTTCTTATGGTGACAAGCTCGTGGCACCGAAGATTCAGGGTTTTGCTTCGCCGGAAGGTAGCATGAAGGTGAACCAGGATCTGGCCTTGCGTCGTGCCCAGTATGCGGCCCGTATCATTCAGCGCTACCTGCCCAGTGGGGTGACGGTATCGAGCTCATCGAGCGTCTATACCTGGAACGATGTGGTGGATGCACTTGCCAAGAAGGGTAAGACGGAGATCGTTGACCAGGTGAGAGCCATCATCGACAGGACGGAGGATCCTTACAGCGAGCTGCGCCAGCTGGAGTACTATGAGTCTGACATCGAACCCGTGCTGGAGAGCATGCGTGCCATGCGAGCCTCCTACCAGTATCTGCGGGCGAAGGTGCTCTCGCCTGAGGAGGCTGTGGAGGAGTACTTTACCCATAAGCGCGACTACCAGACTGGTAAGAAGAAGTTCTCGAACGGTGACTTCTGGAATATCTACAACAGTCTGGAGGATGAGGCTGAGGCTGACTCGCTGACACTCTTGGCGTATAACTACATCACCAAGGATCCGGAATATGCGACGGAGAACATCATCGCACCCTATGTGGCTAACCGCTATGCCATCTACAACCTGAAGAAAGGCACGCCTAACGCCCGGATCTTGGAGCCGTTTATCGACCTGTCGTACCGTAATGTCAATGCGAAGAAAGGTATCGATGACTTCCTGACTATCACCATCAACCGTAAGGAGATCCTGCTGAACCAGGCGGTGACTTATTTCCAGGAGCAGAAGATGGACTCGGCGATGTATTTCATCAACTGGCTGCGACGTGCTCAGGTGAGCGATGCCACCCTGGATAACCTGGAGAAATATATGGACCTGAAGAGACTGCACTTCATCCATAACAAGAGCCTGCAACAGCGACAGACCTATGAGGCCGCGAAGAACTTCGTGCTCTCCGTGAGCGACGAGAACAAGGCTATCCTCTATTCGGAGATCCCAGACTGGGGTATGACCGACGAGGCGATGAAATATGTGGATAAGCTGCCCGACAACTCGGCTAAGAAGTGGTATCTGAAAGCGCTGCTGTGGGTGGATAAGGCCGGCAAGGAGCCGCGCGACTTTGATGAGTCGGAGACGGTGACAGCTAACAGCGACTTTAAGGTTCTTACCCCGGCGGAGGAGGATCAGCTGATGATGAGTAATCCGGGAGAATACAACCTGTATATGGAGAAATTGTCGGCATGGCAGCACCAGCGTGACTCGATTGCGGCAGCACGTCCCAAACAGGCCGACGATGACATCGACATTGAAGGCATACCGTATTATCTGGCGTATTTCAATCATGCCTTCGAACTGGAGCCGCTCTATAAGCGTATCTATTTCACGGAGGGACACGTCACGGAGGATTTGAGAAGGCAATATAAGTACAAGAATAAGAATATACCAGCTTACCGCAAGTTGTTCCGTCTGCTCTACGAACAGGATCAGAAACGTAAAGAGGAAGAGTATGAGGACAACGGAGAGAATGAAGAGCTGAATAATGAAGAGACAGAACAACATGAAGAGAATACTGCTGATACTGCTCATCTGTAATGTGACCCTTGCCAGTGGTCATGCTTTTACGCTGTCGATGGATGAATTGACCGCGCCTAGCGATACGACCCGATATGGAGAGGATAGCGACGAGGCTACCAACGATACCATCAACCGTCAGGCAAAGAACAGGGCTGAGGGCTTGGATGCGATCCAACTGGTGATGGAGAGACGCTATAAGGCCTACAACGAGGAGTTTACGAAGAAGTGGCACGACCACCTCTTCATACAGGCAGGTCTCGGCTTTGAAAAGATGGCTTCTGCCGGTGCCGGCTATCAGTTCAACACCTTGAGCGCATTTAACTTAGGTGTTGGTAAGCAGTTTAACAAGTTCAACACGCTACGCCTGATGTTTCACGGGGCCTGGGGCTACCAGCAGTCGAAAGACCGACTCTTCACGAAATTCGGTCTGCGTCTGGATCATACCTTCAGTCTGTCGTCGTTCTTCAGCGGCTACAAGCCATCGCGACTGCTAGATATCTCAACCCTGTTGGGTGTGGGTGTGCAGTTCAGTAACCTGAGTTATAAGAACAAGCTCTGGGAGGAAGAGTTGCAGAGGCAGATGGACGAGTGGGAGGCACTGGGCGACATGGAGGAGGTGCAGCTGATTCGTGACAACTGGCCGAAGGATAAAAGTGCTACGGCTTTTGAGGCGCATATCGGTGCACAGCTGAAGTTCTTTACGGGTCCGCAGGGCTATATCTCCGTGGAACCATACGTCGGTATGGGTGGGGCTAGCACGGATCTCACCGAACATAAGAACTGGCGTAAGACGGATATCTTCTATGGACTTAATTTAAACTATATCTACTATATCCATAACAACCTCTCGCCCAGAGAGCGTATGAACTATATCAAGAACCGATATGTCAGGGATCTGCTCTCTGCCGACTCGGTACTGCTCAGTTGGCAGCAGCCGTGGTTCTTTGAGTTTTCCAATGGTATCGACTTCCTATCGGGCAGTCAGCTGAGTACTGGCGAGACGATGGGCCATGATATTGCCCTGAGTGTCGGACGTTGGTTCTCGCCTGTGATCGGTCTGAGACTGACGGGCTCCGTGCGTCAGATGACCTGGCGTAAGAGCTTCGTGCCGGTGAAGGATGAAATGCTGCCGCAGTCTCACGGCTACGAATCTAGTCTGCATAATATTTATACGGGCGTCAGACTGGAGGCGATCTTCAATCCTTTCGGCTTCATGAATAACTTCACCTGGAACAACTCGCTGGGTGCCTATCTGTTGGGTGGCTATGAGTATGGTTGGGTGACGAAATACCAGGATCAGAAACTCAGTACGCGAAGTGAGGGCTATACGGGTGGTATCCACCTGTGGGCGAAGTTGAGCGACGGGTTGCACCTGTTTGTGGAACCCCGTTATATCCACTATGTCTATAAGGTGCCCTATACCAACGTGGACTGGAACAAACAGTTCTCCGACAACAGCTTCTCTGTGAGTGTCGGTTTCTCGGTGGCTACCCGTTCACGTCAGTTCCGGAACATGGATCGTGATGAGTCCCGTGGCGGTTATCCGTTGCGTCAGGTGAAGGTAGGTGTGGCCGGTGGCTTTAACATATTCCACACCAAGGAATCGAATGACAGAGGTATTGACCTTGGCTATAATGGTAAATTATGGGGCGAATATCATCTTAACAGACTGCAT
Source organism: uncultured Prevotella sp. (assembly GCA_900315695.1). Classification (GTDB taxonomy): domain Bacteria; phylum Bacteroidota; class Bacteroidia; order Bacteroidales; family Bacteroidaceae; genus Prevotella. The sequence continues at coordinate 59,974 of ONAE01000008.1, forward strand.
TCTTTCCGGCTTGCGGGTGAGTTCGTGGGACTGAAGACGATGGGTGCCTCGGAATTCTATGACTATAATATGGAGAGTGCGGACCCCGAAAGTACGGTTGTCACACGAGAGGGTTTGTGGGATCATCAACTGAAGTTTGCTCTGGCAAGTGCTGGTTATCAGGTGAACTTGAGCAATCTGCTGGTAGGTTATCAGGCGCAGCGGAAAGTTGACCTGAGTGTGTTCCTTGGTCCGTCGCTGATGATTCCTATTCAGGATAAGGCGGTGATCTCTCCTAACGAGCGTGTGATGGCAGGACATGAGGTGGTTTTGGTAGAGCCGTTTACGAAAGGCGGTATGTCGTTTGGCGGACATCTCGGCGTGAAAATGCGGATGGCTCTCAGTTCACGCCTCTCCCTCATTGTAGAACCGACGGCTTACTTCCTGGGTAATGCCAATCTGCCCTGTATTAATTTCCTCGGCGTGAAGTATATGCAGACGGTGAATGCCGGTTTACAGGTTGAATTTTAAATCATGATGAACTGAAATATGAACAGAATACGAATCATACTTGTTGTCGCTGTTTTAGGCCTGTTGAGGGGCAGTGTGCTCCCTGTGGTTGCGCAGAGCGATCCGAAGGCAGCAATGGAGGCCATCAATTATGTGATCCGCCATGTGCGTCCTTCAACAGGAGCGGAGCCGTTGGCGGAGGAGCTGTGTAAGAGGTTCAAGAAGCATCCGGAAGTGACTATGGCTATCGGTGAGGCCTTCTATCAGGCTGGCGACAGTCTCACGGCTAAGAAGTATTTCCGCAGGGCAATCCAGGAACACCCGGACTATGCACCGGTCTATATCGCTGCAGGTGCCTGGGCTGAAGAACGTTATAATGCATATGATGAGGCAATGGAATGGTATGACCAAGCCATCAAAGCCAACCCCAAGGATTCCACCGGCTATATACGTTATGCCAAGGTGCTGACAAAACTGAGACGGCCTGCAGAGGCTGCCGACAAGATTAAGGAGATTACCCAGTATGTGCCTGAATTCCCTGTAAATAAGGAGATTGCGAGAATATATGCCAATCTGGGACAACTCTCGGAGGCCATTGATTTCTATGCCAAAGAGAATCTGGATAATCTGGATTCTGAGGATCTTAAGGATTATGCCACCGACTTGTTCCTTAAACATCAGTATAAGGAGAGCTTGGAGGTAGCGAAGTTTGGTGTAGGGAAGTTCCCCAAGCTGGCACCGTTGAGTCGTCTTTGTTTATACAACAGTGTGGAACTAAAAGAATTTAAGGATGCTGTGAAGCACGGAGATTATCTGTTTACGAAAACCGAGAAGCATAATAACACGTGGCAGGACTTGTATTATATGGCACTGGCCTGCAAGGGTGCTAACGAGCCATCAAGGGCACTTACCTGGTTTGAACAATGCACGAAAGCAAAGGATATCAGTGAGCGTGAGCGTAATGAGTCGTACCGAAGCATCGCTAGGATATACAAAGATATGGGAGAATATGATCAGGCTTCTGAGGCTTACGACAGGTTATATCAGTTACAGAAGGCTGAGAACAATGTTTCCGCACAAGATATCAACATGCATGCCCGTTTGTTCCTTGAACAGAGTACAGAGGTGAATGGTGAAGAGGTATATGAGTGCTATCGCAAGGCAAACAGACTGTATGAACTGTTGGCTCAGGAGTCGCCCGATAATGCGCCCTTGGCATACCATGCAATCATGCAGAACTTCCAGCGTATGGATCCTAACTTTGAGCAGAAACTCGCGATAGAGCCTGCAAACAGGCTTATTAACCTGCTTAAGGGAAAATCGGATCTCAGTGATACAGAGAAGCGGCTGCTGGCCGACGGCTATTGGACACTTTGCTACAATCAGGCTATTACCCGCCCCCTGTATAGAGGCATTGTCAAGAAATGGGGTGAGGAGATCCTGAAGCTGAATCCGGCTGACGAACGCCCCAAACGTATCTTTGTAACTTTGAAGATACAGTATCCTTGATTGCAAATTCAGTGAATTTGCTTTTTAAGACCTTGCTAAATCGGGAAGTTAATAACTGGCGGAGCAGGGGATGCCGGAAGCGATGACACGGTCGCGGATGGCATCCAACTGTTCATGCGTGGCCTTTAGCAACCCTTGGGTCGGTGTCTCGCGGTCGATGGTGTAGATCATCACTTGTTGCGGGGCGATGGTCTTCACGGCTTCAAGCCAGGGGGTAACGTACTCATCGCCTGTATTATCGACAGATTCCTCCTTACATTCACCACGCATGAACATGGTCTGGATGATGACATGTCCATGGAAGGCCTTGAGGCGGTCGATGATCAGTTGGACATCGTAGGTGCCGTTGGGATGATCTACCTTATTAATATAAGCAGGATCGACGGTGTCGAGTTTCAGGATATTATTATCTACCCGCATCAGGGCATCGTGTACCTGCTGGCGGTGGATCATCGTGGAATTGCTGAGTACGGAGACCTTTGCCTTCGGACAGTACTGGTCGCGTAGACGGATCGTATCGCTGATGATCTCTGCGAAATGGGGGTGACAGGTGGGCTCACCATTGCCGGCAAAGGTGAGGACATCGGGCAACTGACCGTTGACAACCATCTGCTGCAGTTTGGTTTCAAGCTTCTGCACGACTTCTTCCCGGGTGGGGAGGGGGAGAGAAGGACGGTGGTCTTCATTGAAACCACATTCGCAATAGATACAGTCGAAAGAACAGACCTTGCCGTCGGCTGGCAGCAGGTTAATGCCCAAAGAGATGCCGAGGCGGCGGCTATGGACAGGACCGAAGATCGGCGATGGATAGATAATTGTACTCATAACGGGCGCAAAATTACATTTTTTTTTGGAGTTGACAAAATAAATATGTACCTTTGCACCCGAATTCGAAAAATTTACGTACGTAAGATTCATGAAAAGACGCAGAAACAATGCTGGCAACCGTCGTGGTGTGCAGATGGTAACGTTGTGTATCAGTACGACGATGGTGCTGGTGCTTTTAGGAATGGTTGTGTTTTCCGTATTGACATCGCATAACTTGTCGCAGTGGGTGAAAGAGAACCTGACGGTGACGGTGATGCTGAAGGACGAGGTGACGGTGAACGAGGCCAAATTGCTTTGTAGGGATTTGTATCATCGCCCGTATTCAAGGAACATCGACTATATCAGTCGTGAACAGGCGCTGAAGGAACAGTCGGAGGCTATGGGCTCTGACCCCTCGGAGTTCTTGGGGATGAACCCGTTCTCGGCAACGCTGGAACTGCAGATGAAGTCGGATTATGCGAATCGTGACTCGCTGAAGTGGATTGCGGCAGAGTTGAAGAAGAACCCGAAGGTGGCCGACGTGGCCTATCAGGTGGACCTGATGGACAGTGTGAACCGTAACCTGACGAAGATGAACCTGTTGCTTCTGGTGATAGCAGCGCTACTGACATTCGTGTCGTTCGCTCTGATCAGTAACTTCGTGAGACTGAGTGTGTATTCACGCCGTTTCCTGATACACACGATGAAGCTCGTGGGGGCCTCATGGGGATTCATCCGGCGACCCTTTATGAAACAGGGACTGGTAGTGGGCATCATTGCGGCGCTGCTCGCCATTGCCGTGTTAGGGGCTTGCGTGTATGGGCTCTACTATTACGAACCGAACATGATGGTGGTCATCACGTGGCGTGAACTGGTGATTACGGCGGTGGCCGTGCTGCTGTTCGGTATCATCATCACAAGCGTGAGTGCGTATATTTCGGTGAACAGGTTCCTCAAGATGACACCTGGAGAACTGTATAAGATATAGAATCATGGATAAAAAAGATTTTGCATTTGATAAGGTGAATTACCTGCTGCTGGCAGTGGGAATGATCATTGTGGTGATCGGCTTTCTGCTGATGACTGGTCCTTCATCGACTGATACGGCATTCGAACCGGATATCTTCAGTGCACGCCGTACGAAACTGGCCCCTCTGGTTTGTCTTTTCGGTTTCGTGTCGATGATTTATGCAGTTGTGAGGAAACCAAAGAATTAATTATTTATAGATATGGATTGGATACAAGCTTTGATCTTGGGCATTATTCAAGGTCTGACAGAGTATCTGCCGGTGAGTAGCAGTGGTCATCTGGCTATTGGTCAGGCCATCTTCGGCATGGATAATGGTGAGGATAACCTGATGTTTACCGTAGCAGTACACGTGGCTACTGTGCTATCGACACTGGTGGTGTTGTGGAAGGAGATAGCATGGATTTTGAAAGGACTCTTCAAATTTGAGATGAATGCGGAGACGAAATATGTGTTGAACATCATCGTGTCGATGATTCCCGTGGGTATCGTGGGTGTGTTCTTTAAGGATCAGGTAGAGGAGATCTTCGGATCGGGCCTGCTGGTGGTGGGCTTCTGTCTGCTGATTACCGCCTCTCTGCTGACATTCTCCTATTATGCCAGTCCGCGACAGAAAGAGAACATCTCGTGGAAGGACGCGCTGATCATCGGTATCGCACAGGCTGTAGCCGTGTTGCCGGGTGTATCGCGCTCAGGTTCTACGATTGCCACAGGTCTGATGCTGGGTAACAAGAAGGAGAAACTGGCACAGTTCTCGTTTCTGATGGTGATTCCCCCGATTCTTGGTGAGGCTCTGCTCGACGTGCTGAAGGCTATGAAGGGCGAGGCTGTCATGGGTAGCATCGAGACCCTGCCGCTGGCCGTTGGTTTCTTGGCGGCATTCATCTCAGGATGTCTGGCCTGTAAGCTGATGATCAACCTCGTGAAGCGCGGCAAACTCATCTACTTTGGTGTCTATTGCGCCATCTTAGGTTCATTTGTAATACTCACGTATATCGACTGATGAACTTTAACGAAGGCGCATACATCTATATCAACAAGCCCTACCGGATGTCGAGTTTCGGAGCCCTGGCGCATATCCGCTATGTGGTGTCGAAGCGACTGAAGGTGAAGCGGGTGAAGATGGGGCATGCCGGTACGCTGGACCCTCTGGCGACAGGTGTGCTGATCCTTTGTACGGGTAAAGCCACCAAACAGATAGAGCGGCTGCAACAGCACACGAAGGAATATACGGCTACACTGCAGTTGGGGGCTACTACCCCCAGCTATGATCTGGAGCACGAGGTGGATCAGACTTACCCGACAGCGCATATCACACGTGAGTTGGTCGAACAGACACTGAAGCAGTTTGTGGGTGACATCATGCAGGTGCCACCACTGTTCTCTGCCTGTAAGGTGGGGGGCGACAGAGCTTATGAGCTGGCTCGACAGGGTAGCGATCATCAGTTGGCTGCCAAGCCCGTACATATCGATGAGATAGAGTTGCTCGACTTCGACCCGGAGCAGATGCAGCTTCGCATCCGTGTGGTCTGCGGCAAGGGTACCTATATCCGTTCGATGGCGCGTGACATCGGTGCTGCCTTAGGCAGTGGTGCTCATCTGACGGCGCTCTGCCGGACACGTGTGGGTGATGTCAGGTTAGAGGACTGCCTGACGTTTGATGAGTTCCCCGCATGGCTTGAGGAGGTATTGGAAAAAGAGTAAAAAAGAAAATAGATCATAGAGAATGAAATTATCGCAGTTTAAGTTTAAGCTCCCGGAGGAGCAGGTGGCACTGGAGCCGACTTATCATCGTGACGAGTGCCGGCTGATGGTGGCACACCGAAAGAGTGGGAAAATTGAAATGACCAAGAAGGACGACAAGGGTAACGACCTGACTGATAAGGAGGGCAAACCCGTCTATATGGATTTCCGGAACATTCTGGATTATTTCGATGAGGATGATACGTTTATCTTCAACGATACGAAGGTGTTCCCGGCACGTCTCTACGGTACGAAGGAGAAGACGGATGCCAAGATCGAAGTGTTCCTGCTGCGTGAGCTGAACCCGGACCTGCGTTTGTGGGATGTGCTGGTAGAACCGGCACGAAAGATCCGTATCGGTAACAAACTCTTCTTCGAGGATGACGGACCGATGGTGGCTGAGGTCATCGACAACACCACCAGTCGTGGACGTACGTTGCGTTTCCTCTATGACTGTCCGCATGATGAGTTCAAGCGCGAGCTTTTTGCCTTGGGTGAAGCACCTCTGCCCCGTTATATCGTGGACCGACGCCCTGCCAAACCAGAAGACATGGAGCGTTACCAGACTATCTATGCTCAGAAAGAAGGTGCTGTGACGGCTCCTGCCTCAGGACTCCATTTCAGCCGTGAGCTGCTGAAGCGCATGGAGATTCGCGGCATCAACTTCACGTATATCACGTTGCATTGTGGACTGGGTTGCTTTGATCCCATTGAGGTGGAGGACCTGACCAAGCATAAGATGTCGTCAGAGCAGATGTTTGTGACGAAGGAGGCCTGTGAGGTGGTGAACAAGACGAAACTGAACGGACATCGTGTGTGTGCCGTAGGTGTGAGCACCGCCCGTGCTACGGAGAGTGCAGTAGGTACCGACGGTATGCTGAAGGAATTTGAGGGCTGGACGAATAAGTTCATCTTCCCTCCCTATGAGTTCGGCATGTCGAATGCTCTGATTGCCAACTTCTATCATCCTGAGTCAACGATGATGATGACACAGTGCTCGTTTGGTGGCTATGACCTGGTGTATGAGGCATATAAGCTGGCACTGAAGAACGGTTATATGTTCGGCTGCTATGGTGATGCATTGCTGATACTTGATGATTAGTAAACTATATCTGGGATTGGGCTCTAATCTCGGTAATCGTAAAAAGAACCTTGCGTGCGCTATTCGCCTGATAGGCGAAAGGGTAGGCAAGGTTCTTCGCGTATCATCATTTGTCGAAACCGAACCTTGGGGCTTTGAGTCCAAAAACAACTTCCTCAATGCAGTGATCTGTTGCGAGACGGAGCTTACGCCGCGCCAGGTGCTGCAAACCACGCAACAGATAGAACGGGATTTGGGCAAGCGCAAGTGCCATGCCACGAGACGCCAAAAAGAAATCAACTATCAGGACCGTCCTATCGATATTGATATCTTACTTTATGACGACCTGATAGTTGATGAACCTGATCTGAAGATCCCTCATCCGCTGATGCAGAACTTGTAGTCAAGACCTATGCCGATCACGTGGTTCGTGCGGCTGTAGGTCTCTGTACCAGTATAGGGCGTGCCCATATAGTTGGTCTGTGTCTTGTTATAGTTGCTGTAAAGTGAGCAGAAGTAGCTTACGTTCAGACGGGCTTTCTCAGTGATGTTCCAGGCACCGCCTAAGCCTAACGACCAGCTGTCGCAAGCGAAAGAGGTGTTCTGCTGATACTCGTCAGACAAACCGTAGTCAGTACGCTGACCGCCACAGCTGATGGTGAACTTCTTGTTGATGTCGTACTCTATACCTGCAAGGAACTCGTTTGTGCCATGTTCCAAGGTCTTCTGACGGTCGTTAGCCATCTTGGCATGCCTATCATCGAAGAAGTGGTATTCGAGGGCGGCACGAAGCTGCGGGGTGAAGTTGTAGCCTACTGCCACAGCCAACAGTGAGGGCATGTCGTAGCGCGTCTCGGCACCGTCTTGATAAGCCGCAACCTTGTCGCCAAACATCTGGAGGGCGGCAGCCCCTTCGATATAGGGCATCTTGGCAGCCGTTTCAGGATCCGTGTTCTTGATGCGTGCTGAGAGCGTACGTGTGTCGTTCTCTGTGGCAATCTTGGTACGGAACTCATAGCGGGCACTGATGGTCAGGTCGTCATTGTGGTAGTCGAAACTGACAATCGGAGCAAATCCCCAACCGCGCTGGATGCAGTCGAGCTGCAGGTCGAGCAGGTCAACATTTGCGGGAACGGCAGTCATATTCGCATTCACGAAGCCACGATTGTAACCGTCGTAGTAGTTCGCTCTGATACCAATGGCAGCAGAGAAATTGTCATTGATCTTGCGGGTGATGTTAAACTGACCACCGTAGATATACTGCTTACCCTTCATATTGGCACTGTAGTTGTATTTATCAGGCGTCATGCCGGCTTGTGCCAGCATGGCACGGATGGGTACTTCGAACATGGGGATGCCTTCATCGTATTCTACGAAGCCACCACTACCTACGATGCCAATCATGGCGGAGAAGGCCCAATTCTCTTTTTTGTAAGAAGCGAAGAGGGCTGGCACGATAGGAGCAGAAGCTACTCCTTCGTATTTCTTGTTGAAGTCTGTGCCAAGATACTTGGGAATACTTAACTCGATGTTGCGTTTCTGCCAGGGTTTCTGGAAGTTGATTGACAGTTGGAAACCTTCATGTCCCCAGGCGAGACCTGCAGGGTTACTGTAAGCGGCATCAATCTCCGTCGTAGCACCACGTGCAAACATACGGTCGAAGGCTATGTGATAATTTGTGTTGGTCATCAGACCGCCTGCTGAGGCGGTGATGAAAGTCAAGGCGCAGAGGGCCGTAAACAATAGTTTTCTCATCATTTGTATCGATTCTAATAGTTTTCAGGCCGCAAAGGTAATAAAAAAACTAATAGAAACCGAAAAAATGATGAGAAAATTGCGTAAAGTGAACAAAATCGTTTACGCTGTCCTTTCGTTAAAACGATCGAGAAGCCACTGTTTTTGTTCGGCGATGGTCATATTCGAGTTGTCGAGTTCGATGGCATCATCAGCCTTCCGTAAAGGGCTTACCTCACGATGAGAGTCGATATAGTCGCGCTCCTGCACGTTCTTTAGAATGTCATCGTAGTCGGCGGGCATCCCCTTGGCCTTCAGCTCGTCGAAACGACGCTGGGCACGGACTTCTGCACTGGCGGTGACGAAGATCTTCAGTTCGGCATCAGGGAAGACGGTCGTACCGATGTCGCGGCCATCCATCACCACCCCTTTGTCCTTTCCCATCTGTTGCTGTTGGGCCACCATGGCTGTACGTACAAAACCGACAGCGGCGATGGGACTGACGTGATTGCTGACTTCCAAAGAACGGATCTGATCCTCCACGCGTACATTATTAAGATAAGTGTCGGGACGACCTGTGTCTGTATTGAATTTGAAACTGATCTGGATGTTAGGCATCTCCTGTTCCAGTTTGGTGATCTTGACGCTACCATCCTCATTAAAGAGGTTGTGTTGGAGGGCATAGAGCGTAACAGAACGATACATGGCGCCTGTATCTACATACACATAGCCTACTTCACGGGCTAGATCCTTGGCCATCGTGCTCTTTCCGCAGGAGCTGTGGCCATCGATTGCAATTGTTATTTTTTTCATAATGCGTAAGATAAATTAATCAATATGGATGAGGCACTGACATGATATTTGCCATAGGCCACATGGAGTTTGAAACGCTCCAGCTGAAGACCGGCACCAGCAGAGAAACCAGCCCCGTGGGAAGAGGCTCCCTCGCTGTCGTTGATCTTCATCTGGTCGGCTCGGCGGAAGTTATAACCCGCAGCAACATAGATGTTACGTCCCAACAAGATATCGGCTCCGACGGCAAAATGATGCCCGAAACCTTCGCTCCAGTCATTGAGCCGACTGAGTGTGACAGAAAGTCGGAAGGGAGATTGACCAATGCGCTTCGTGGCTCCCACCTGCAGATCCAAGGGGATGCGCTCGAAATGATCGTCGTATGCTTTGACCTGTCCTCCCAAGTTGCGTGCTACAGCCGAAAGACTGAGGTCGTGGTCTTCGTCGAAGTAGTTGAGGCCTAAATCCACTGCTACCGCCAACGCATTGTAGCCTGCGATATAAGAGGTGATAAACTTCGCTGTGACACCACCGCTAAATTGGTTTGTGAGGGCGTATGCAAAGGTTCCGCCAACGGCAATATCACGTGCAGAGAACGTACCCAGCTGCTGACCATCAGCCGTGGTCTGTTTGAGGGTGCCGTAGTCCATATACTGTGCCGTGACGCCCCAGGTACCTCTGTCGCCGGCACCTTTCATAAAGGCGGCACTGGCATTCTTGGCTCCTTCCATGTAGGTCATGAAATTGAGGTTGATGCTCTTGTCGCTGACACCATTGATCAAGGATGGGTTATGGAAGATGAGGGCAGGGTCGTCGTCGGTGAGTGTGATGTTGTCGCCACCGACAGCTGCTACATGTGCACTGACGGGCAATCGGAGGAAGTTGTAGGAGGTGGTGCTTTCCTGTGAGACGGCGGTGAGATGTGAGAAAATGGAAGTAAGAAGTATGCTCCACAGCCGTAGGAACAGATGACCATAGGCTCTGCTCTTGAATGACTTGTTGGTCTTGTACTTTTCACTTCTCATTCCTTTTTTTTCTTAAGTTGGGCGCAAAATTACGAAATATTTCTTAATTTATTAACCTTTTCACTTCTCACTTCTCACTTTTCACTTCTTTTTTATATCTTTGCATCCGATTTAAAGATATAACGGCAGAATGCCGGATTTATTATGGAAGTCAAGAAAAGTCGCGGGGCAGATCTGGAGAACCTGCGGGTGCAAGGGTTCCTCTTGGGATTGATAGTTGTACTCGCAGCCATGTTTGTTGCCTTGGAATGGAACAGTACTGACAGCGGTTGGGCTTTCTTTGAGACAGACGATGACCTGGAAGCTGAGATGGAGCTCTCTCCGCTGAAACGTGATAAGGATGAGATTCCGATGATGCTCCCCCAGGAACAGAAGGTGGAACAGCCTAAATCGGAACAGTTAAATCTGGTGGACGACGATGTGGAACTGACCTTTGAACCTGAACCAGTAGAACGTCCAGAGGATTTGAAAGATCAGAAAGATACCGAAGAGCAAGATAAACCAGAGGTCGTGGATATGTACAACGAACCAGTGGATTTCCGTGTGGTGGAAGATCTGCCACAATTCCCAGGAGGAGCCTCGGAGTTTATGAAGTGGTTGACGAGAAATCTGAAGTATCCGGCCTCTGCCCAGAATAAAAAGATAAAGGGCAGGGTGGTTGCACAGTTTATCGTGAATACCGACGGTAGTGTGAGTGATCTGGAACTGACGGAACACCTGGAGGCCGCTTGTGACCGCGAGGTGTTGCGTGTGTTGCGGATGATGCCGAAATGGCAGGCTGGCGTGATGAATGCCAAGCCTTGTCGGACTAAAGTCTGCATACCAATAGTGTTTAATCTATAAGAAATAATATGTATCAATCAGAAGAACTACTTCAGAAGGTAAATGAAGCGCTTGATGGTCTGGCATACGACCGTAAGCCTTATACCTTGTATGAACCTATCAAGTATGTGCTCGCTATCGGCGGCAAGCGTGTGCGTCCGGTGCTGATGCTCCTGGCCTACAATCTATATAAGGATGACCCATTACGGATCATGACTCAGGCCATAGGCTTGGAGACCTATCACAATTTTACATTGTTGCACGATGACCTGATGGATCATGCTGATATGCGTCGCGGTCATGAGACTGTACACAAACATTGGACCCCCAACCAAGCCATCCTCTCAGGTGATACGATGTTGCTGCAGGCTTTTGAACGTATAGAGGATTGTGAGGTGGATAAGGTAAAAGACGTGTTCGCCACTTTCTTGGTGACAACCTATGAGGTGGGTGAAGGACAACAGCTCGATGTTGAATATGAGACACGTGATGACGTGCACGAGGAGGACTATATTGAGATGATCCGTCTGAAGACCAGTGTGCTGATTGCCTGTGCTGTAAAAATAGGAGCTATTCTGGCAGGCGCCTCCAAGGAGGATCAGGAGAACCTCTATAAGTTCGGAGAACAGATTGGACTTGCTTTCCAGCTTCAGGATGACCTGCTTGATGTGTATGGCGATCCGAAGGTGTTCGGAAAGAATATTGGAGGCGATATCACTTCCAATAAGAAGACTTATATGCTGATTAATGCACTGAATCTGGCTAATGAGGCACAGCGGAAGGAACTGGAAAACTGGATTGCTGCCAAAGATTTTGACCGCAACGAGAAGGTGCAGGCTGTCACGAAGCTATATGATGAGATCGGCATCCGTCAGCTCTGTGAGCGCAAGATGGATGAGTGTTATGATCGTGCTCTGGAATTTCTGGCAAAGGTCAAGGTGTCAGAAGAGCGTAAGAAAGAGATCAAGGCTTACGCAGCAGAGATGATGACACGTCAGAGTTGATGCGATTCATTGATACCCATTGTCACCTCGACGGTGAGGAGTTCCTCGACGATCTCGAAGCCGTTGTTGCCTGTGCCCGCGAGGCAGGGGTAGGTGCTATCGGCATTCCTGGCATCGATCTGTCTTCGTGTGATACGGTGTTGGCGATGTGCCGGCGGTATCCTGGCTACTGTTATCCGATGTTGGGTCTTCATCCTGAAGAGGTGAAGGCAGACTGGCAGGCTATTCTGGATCAGATCAAACCGAGGCTTAGTGATCCTCAGATCATTGCTATTGGTGAGGTGGGGCTTGATTTCTACTGGAGTCGTGAGTTTGAACAGGCTCAGTTGGCAGCCTTTGAGGAACAGGTGAGATGGTCGGTTGAGCTCCGGCTCCCATTGATGATCCATTGCAGGAAGGCCCAGAATGAACTGGTGACCATTCTGAAACGTTATAAGAATGATTTGCCTGGTGGCGTGTTCCATTGTTTTACCGGCAATGAGCAAGAGGCCAGGGAACTCCTGCAGTTTGAGCGCTTTGTGCTCGGTGTCGGGGGCGTGTTGACTTTCAAGAAATCGCATCTGCCGGAAGTGCTCCCAGCCTGTGTGCCGCTTGACAGGATCGTGCTGGAGACAGATGCCCCCTATATGGCACCTGTGCCCATGCGAGGAAAACGTAACGAACCTGCTTTCGTGGCCTACGTCTTGCAACGTCTGGCGGAGGTTTATGGCGTGGATGCAGAGACAGTGGCGAACCAGACAAACGAGAACTGCGAAAAAATATTAAATATAACTCTATAAACAGCAGAATGTGCGGTAAAAATGCTACCTTTGCATCCGCAAAAACGCAAGGAGAGGTGCTCGAGTGGCTGAAGAGGCACGCCTGGAAAGCGTGTAATCGTCAAAAGCGATTCGGGGGTTCGAATCCCCCTCTCTCCGCAGAATATTGATAAGTTATGAAAAGACTGATTATTCTGTTTTCACTGATAGGTTTGCTTTGTATTACGCAAACTGCCATTGCCCAAGATAGGTCTAAGCAAGATACTGTGCTTGTTGCCGATACCTCAGTAACGGCTGGCGCTGCAGCTTTGAACGATTCATTGGGTACGGATCTGTTGCTGGCTGAAGATCCGGATGGAGAAGTTGAGGAGGGCGGTTTCCACAAACAGTTGAAAACCAAGTTTATCGATGGTAACGTCGGCTTTATGTCACTGGTGGCTCTGGCTTTGGTGTTAGGCCTAGCCTTTTGTATCGAACGCATCATCTATCTGACGCTGTCGGAGATCAAAGCGCGTAAGTTGATGGAAGATATCGAGAGTCGTCTGCAGGCAGATGATGTGGAAGGTGCCAAGACGCTTTGTCGGAATACACGTGGTCCTGTGGCAAGTGTGTGCTATCAGGGCTTGTTGCATATCAATCAGCCCATGGATGCCATAGAGCGTAGCATTGCGAACTTCGGTGGATTGCAGGCGGCAAATCTGGAAAAGGGCTGCTCGTGGATCAAGTTGTTCATCGCTATGGCCCCGTCATTAGGATTCCTCGGAACCGTGATAGGTATGGTGATGGCGTTTGACCAGATCCAGCAGGCTGGTGACATCGGTCCTACGATTGTGGCTCAGGGTATGAAGGTGGCACTGATCACGACGATTTTCGGTATCGTGGTGGCGCTGATCCTGCAGTTGTTCTATAGCTATATCCTTTCCAAGATCGAGCGCCTGACGGCACAGATGGAGGAGTCGGCCATTACGCTGATGGATATGATTACTGTCTATAAAAATAAGAAAGCATGAGTTTGGTATCGCCTTTCTTCGCAGATCTGATGCTGGGGTTGATGTATTTGATGCTGGCGTTCGCTATCGGTGTGACAGCCTGGTCGGTATGGCATACGCTCCGTAGTCGAAGAAAAGGTGATGATATCGTTAATGGTGTGCCGGCTGGTCGTATTGGCTGGTGTGTCGCTATCGGACTGATCGCCTGTCTGGTACTGACTTTCCTCTTAGGTTCATCTTCGCCTGTCATGACGAATGGGGTGCGCTTTTCTGATACCTTCTGGCTGAAGACGACCGATATGTTTATCTATACCTCAATCCTATTGATTATCGGATGTTTCGTAAGCGCTATCGTCAGCAAATTCCGGAGCTGAATACCACCTCGACGGCAGATATCTCATTCATGCTGTTGATCTTCTTCCTCGTGACATCATCGATGGACACGGAGAAGGGGCTGTTGCGCCAGATGGCACCGCCACCTCAACAAGAGGAACAACTGACGGATATCAATAAAGACAATGTATTACAGGTGGAGCTTGATGCCCAAAACCAGTTGACGTGTAATGGGAAAGTTATGACGCCTAAGGCATTGGCAGAAGAAGTACGGGCGATAGCTTCTGTCAATCGTGAAGGACATGTTGTTGCCGTGAAAGCAGACCGTCAGACTAGCTATGAGGCTTATTTCAAGATGCAGAACGCCATTGTAAGTGCTTATGCTGCCTTACGTGAGAACTATGCCCAGAAGCATTTCGGCAAGCACTATGTGACTTGTAATAATGAGGAACGTTTAGAGGCTAACGAATATTATCCACAACGTATCAGTGAGGATCTGAAAGGAGGTGGGCGATGAGACCGATGCAGAGTATGTTCCAACGGAAACGTCATCAGGTGCCTTCACTGAATGTGGCATCGATGCCTGACCTGATCTTCACGGTTCTTTTCTTCTTCATGATCGTCACCCACATGCGCAGTGATGAGGTGAAGGTGAGATTGGAGGTTCCTCAAGGCGCTGGTGTCCAGAAACTGGCCAATAAGGCTTCGGTTGTGAATATCTATATCGGACAGTTTCATGGGGAATGGACTGTCCAGTTGAATGGTGACCTGGTATCAATAGATGATATACCCGCTCGTATTGAGGCTATCCGAGGTGGTATGTCTCCAGAGAATGCAGATAAACTGACGGTGAGTCTGAGGGCTGACCGGCATACACCGATGGGGGTTATCACGGATGTGAAACAAGCATTGCAGCAGTCGTATGCCCTGCGAATCAACTATAGTGCAACGGAACTCAAATCCAATGAATTAACTTATGAGTAAGATAGATAAACTTGACAGACAGATACTTCGAATGATAGCAGAGGATGCCCGTGTTCCTTTCCTGGAGGTGGCCCGTGCCTGTAATGTCAGTGGTGCTGCTATCCATCAACGAATCCAGAAACTGACGGCAATGGGTGTGCTGAAAGGCTCACAGTTCCTGATAGATCCGGAAAAGATCGGCTACGAGACATGCGCCTATATCGGTCTGAATCTGAAGGACCCAGGCTCGTTTGATGAGGTTGTCGAGAAACTGAAGGATATCCCTGAGGTGGTGGAGTGCCATTATACAACGGGTAACTTTGACATGTTTATCAAACTTTATGCCTTAAATAATCATCATTTGTTGACGATTATTCACGATCAACTGCAACCGCTCGGTCTGGCCAGCAGTCAGACTTTGATATCCTTCCACTCAGCCATCAACCGTCAGTTGCCTGTGGAGGCTGTCCTAAATGTGACGGAAGAAGATTAAAAAAATCTTAAAAAGTGGCATTATTCAAATATTTATTGTAATTTTGCCAACAATAACCAATAAACATAGAATCATTACTTAATACAATAACCGTTAAAATAATCATTATGGCTTATCAAGAAGTAACAACGACGGGTTATGGAACCCGAGTAGGCAATTCATTTAAGGCAATCGGCAGTGGTTTTCTGCTGTTTATTGCAGGTACAGCTTTGCTGTGGTGGAATGAAGGTCGTGCTGTGAAGACCGAGAAAATGCTCGACGAGGCAGGTAGTGCCTATGTGGAGATGGAGAATCCTAACAAGAAGGATGCCTCTTTGGAAGGTGAACTTATCTGTGGTACCGCTATGGCCACGACAGAGGATTCGCTCTCAGATGCTCAGTTTGGCATTGGTGCCAAGGCTATCTCTCTCAGACGTACTGTAGAGTACTACCAGTGGGTGGAGCATGCCCAGGAGAAGAAGGAAGACAAACTGGGTGGTAAGGAAGTGACCACCACCACTTATACTTATACCAAGGAGTGGGTGAGCCGTCCTATTGAGTCTGCCCAGTTTAAGGATCCTGTCTATCAGAACAAGAACATGGTGCTGACCACCTATGACGATGAAGAGCAGTATGCTGAGAATGTATCATGGGGCGCCTATAAGTTGTCTGAGAGCCTGATCCACAGCATCTCTTCCCGTGAAGGTTTGGAACTGGCAATGGCAGAGGATTTGTTGAAGCAGTTGGATAAGAGCACCCAAACCGCCTATGAGCGTTTCTATGGTGTTCAGAAGCAGCAGCCCACTCAGCAGCCTGTACAGCAGCCAGTCATTCCTGATACTGTAAGAGCTCTGCTCTCAGACTCAGCCAAGGCTGTGCTCGATTCCATCCAGGCTGTTAACGACTCCATCAATAAGGCTATGGCAAATGCTGAGAACAAGAAGGATCTGGAATATATTCACCAGGCCAGCAATGTACTCTATTTCGGACGTGTGCCAGGTTCACCAGAGGTGGGTGATGTCCGTGTGACCTTCGAGAAGGTTGTTCCTGCCAAAGTGACGGTGATGGCCGTGGTAGATGGCGATAGTTTCAAACCCTATAAGGCCAAGAATGGTAAGCGCTTCCAGACCCTTGTGATGGGAAAGAAGAGTGGTGATGAGATTATTGATGCAGAAAAGGAAGCCAACAACATGTTCCTTTGGATCCTTCGTCTCGTTGGCGTCCTGATGGTGATTGGCGGTCTGAAGGGTATCTTCGGCTTTATCGAGACCATCCTCAAGGTGGTGCCTTTCATCGCTGGTATCTTCGGATGGGGTGTTGGCGTGGTCTGCACCATCGTCGGTATTGTATGGTCTCTGATCATTATTGCCATTGCATGGCTGTTCTACCGTCCGATACTCGCAATTTGTCTCTTGGCTATTGCTGCCTTCTTGATCTGGGTATTTGCCTTCAAAGGAAAGGATAAGCTGAAGGAGTTGGCAGCTAATGCTCGCAACAAGAATGTGGCTCAAACACCAGAATCTGTATGAGGAAGATATTGTTTGTGATTGTTCTGTGCCTGTGCGCTCTTTGCGCTGTGCAGGCACAGGACATTCCCAATGGTTCTAAATGGTGGAGCGGTACTGATCTCTATACTGCAACAGTACGTGTAGGTGGTGTCGTTTACTTCCAAGACTCTGATGATCATGAACTTACCATTGAGAAAGTGGGTGATAAACCGGGAGCCTATAAGATCATTCCGAGTCGTCAGGCGGAAGATAAACCTCCTTTGCGTGGTGAATTTGGATGGCGCGTTCAGCATATCCGTCAGGAAGGCATGAATTTCCTTGTAGTTCGCCGACCGAATGGTGACGCATCGGAGATACTTGTGCTTACGCCAGATAATTTGAAGGATTGTCGGGGACAGGAGGAATGGGCAGAGAAACAACCCGTCAGCGATATCATCACAGGCAGGCTGCTCAATACGACTTATCTGAGCCGTTTTTCTAAGGACGAGTTGCGCCTGATGCGTAATGAGATCCTGGCGCGTCATGGCTGGAAATTCCAGTCTAAGGACCTGCAGGAGTATTTCGGCAAACAGTCGTGGTACAGCCCAGTAGCAGATAACAAGACTATTAAACTGAACATCATCGAGCAGACTAATGTGCAAATGCTCAAGAGCGAGGAGATCGTACCAGATTCTGAGCGTGGTTATATGGACATGAGCGATCCTGTTTATAATAAGGATCTGCGCGATCTGGTGGACGGTAAAGGTCGTTTCCCCGGTGGCTTAGATGATGACGGACGTGGTCCTGACGAGGTTGATGGTAACTTCTATAGTGTCACCAATGAGACAGAGTTCCTGGCAGCACTGGGTAACAATCGTACGGTAGTCATCGCTGCTGGTGCCCATCTGAATCTCTCACGTGTGCTGGAGAGAGAAGAGATGTTTGTTGGTGAGCGTGGCCGTCGTTGGACTAGTGATGCCTCTGCTATTGCGAGCAAAGACCCTCTGGTTGTCAGTGAGTCGGAGACCGACGGACGTCAGTTGGCACTGGTCAATATGAAGAACCTGATCATCAAGGGTGAGCAGAACTCGAGTATCGAGGTGGATCCCCGTTATTCTTATTGTCTATATTTCATCAACTGCGAGAACTGCGAGGTACATAACCTGACGATTGGTCATACCGAGGGCGGTACCTGCTCTGGTGGTGTGATTGGTGTCAGGGGAGGACGGATGACGTTGGTGAAGGACTGTGACCTTTATGGATGCGGTACCTTTGGACTCGATCTGATTGAGACCTCAGATTTCGCCCTGATCAACTCGAATATTCACGATTGTACCTATGGTATTATGGAGCTCCGCAGCTGTGTGTCAGTGAAATTCACCAAGTGTGACTTTTTCAGCAACCGTGAATATGCACTGATAGAGGGATGGGGTAATGAAGGCCTTGTCTTTGATGACTGCCGTTTCTTCGCCAACTGGGGTGATGCACCGCTCTTCCGTCTCGACAACACGTTCTATCTGATGGGATGTCAGGTCTATCATCCGTCAGAGAACCTCGGTTCGATGAACATGTGTGAGCAGATCGGAAAGAAGACGGTCTTTATCGACAATCCGCTTGATCCGAATATCCAGGGGCGAGGACTTGGTCCTAAATAATATGTTTAATTGAAAAACAGAATAATATGGATGTGGATAACATAAAAGAAATGGCAGGCAAGTTCTTCAAAGGCTGCGGATGTCTGACTGTGGGATCCTTCCTCATCTTGTTGATCATTGGTATCTTCGTTGATGATGAAGAGACGAAGGAGTCAACCGAGGAGACCGTCCAGCAGACAGAGCAGGCTGAGAAGAAAGACTCCGTCGTTGTAAACGAGCCGCTTGAAGGTGATCCCTATCAGGAGTTGGATGATCTTATTGGGTTGGGTAGCGTGAAGAAAGAAGTGCGCTCACTGGCCAACTTCGTGAAACTCCAGAAACAGCGCGAGGCTCAAGGCCTGAAGACAGCGAAAGTTTCTTATCACCTCGTGTTCTATGGCTCTCCAGGTACTGGTAAAACCACGGTGGCTCGTATCATCGGCCGTATCTATAAGGATCTGGGTGTGCTGAAGAAAGGACACACGGTAGAGACTGATCGTGGTGGACTCGTAGCCAAGTATATGGGACAGACGGCACTGAAGACGGATACCGTCATCCAGCAGGCACTCGATGGTGTACTCTTCATCGATGAGGCTTACTCGTTGGTGCCTGAAGGTGGTAACGGCAGTGACTATGGTCAGGAAGCTATCGCTACTCTGTTGAAACGTATGGAGGACTATCGTGACCGCCTGGTCGTGATCATCGCAGGTTATAAGGATGAGATGCAGCGTTTCATCGACTCCAACCCGGGATTGCAGTCACGTTTCAACCGTTATATCGACTTCCCCGACTACTCTGGTAAGGAACTGACAGAGATCTTCAAGATGTACATGAAGAAGAATCAATACACGCTTGCTGATGATGCCGAGGCGTATCTGAAGGAGCGCTTCGATGAGGCTGTGGCACATAAAGACCGTAACTTCGGTAATGCCCGTTTTGCGAGAAATGTTTTTGAGAAGAGCATTCAGCAGCAGGCAAACCGACTCTCAAATCAGTATAACCTGAGTAAGGAGGAGTTGACAGAGTTGACGATTGAAGACCTTCAGGGAGGTTTCTCTGTCAGATCACGTATTGAACAATAATATAATAAGGTATGAAACGAGTATTCCTGATGGCCGTCATGTTCGTATCGGTTTTGACGGCAATGTCACAAGATAAAATGTTCGAGTCATGTCCGTTGGAAGTGATTGAACAAGGATGGAAGTCGAAGACAATCGACAATGTCATTAACGGCAGTTTTGGTATCATGTTGGATCGCTTCAATCGTACCTGGCCTACCTGGACGGGTGATGCTATCTGCCAGACGATGGAAAAAGGACTTTCCAAAAAAGTTCTGGATAAGGAGACGAATCTGGTTGTAACCATTGATGCCAAGAACGGCTATGCAGAGATTATGGATGGTGGTACCGATGGCGCGTATATGTCGGCTTGCTTCTGGAAAAGAACTAACGGTCATAAGCTGTTGGCAGTCCGCTTGGGAAAGCCAACTGATCCTTTTATCGATTTCGTGTGCTTCTACGATTACGATCCTGCGAAGAAGACCCTCACGCCAGAGCCAGAGACTCTGAAAGGCTACAGATGGGTTGATAGAGAGCCCTATACTCAGTTGTTCTGTAGGCTGCCAAGGGTAGGTAAGAACGTCGTTGTCGAAGATTGGGGTAAAGACGGCCCTGTAGAGCACACCTTTACCTGGGATGGCATGAAGTTTGTGTTCTCAAAGACCCAACCCCTTATAATTGAGTGAAACTTATGAAAAAGATCATCATAATCATTATAGCGGCTCTTATGCTTGTAGCCGGTGCTGTTGTTGGTTGTAAGTATCTCAACGCTCAGGTCGTTGATGGTCCTGGTATGGTAAATGAGGTGGATTCTTTGGAAACAGACTCTGTGCCTCTGGCTGATGACGGCAAGCATACCGTTGATTATATCCGTCAACGTGTTGATGGAATATATGCCTGTTATAAAAATCCGAAGTACGATGAGGCCGGACTCCGACTGATGAAGCAGCGTGGCAATCTCGACAGTGTTTATTGCTCCATGCGTTACAAAGCCCTGTTGGCAGAGGCTGAGGAGATGGCTGGTGACGATGATATCGTACTCGATTACGATCATTGGACTAACTCCCAGGATGACAATAACTTCACTTATGAGGTAGGTCGGATAGATCAGATTACTGATTCTACGGCATTTGTTGAGATCTATGGAAAGAATTTCGGCAATGATTATACCATCGTGCTCGGCCTTTACTTCGAACGCGGAGACTGGTATGTCGATGATTTTCTCTCGCCAGACAGGAAAGACGGAGAGAAGGAATATTTCAGAGGCTATATCCGTGACAGACTGAAGGAAAAAGGAGAAGAAGTGAACTTGAGTAACTATGCGGAATGATATGAAGAAACTGTTGATAGTATTGGTAGCCGCGCTGACAATAGCCGCTTGCGGCAACAAGACGAAGGGTGGGGAAGCTGTTGACTCCACACGTGTAGATTCACTGATGACCGACAGTGTCGTGCTGGGTTTGGGTGATCTCTGGTCAATAGAGGCTGTAGAGGCTCAGATTCGTGTCTGCTTCGACGAGGTGAATAGAATGAGTGCCGATGGTGGCATTGATATCAATCGTCTGGACTCGATGTTCTGTTCTAAGGATTTCTTGGAACTTCAGAGCCGACTCTATGCAAAGGTCCATGAGAGTCAGGTGATGTTTGATGGCGATGAGGGCCATCACTGGGTACCTGGGATCGGTACACCTGTGACGATCGATTCCATCAAGTCTGAGCTGCTAACGGGTGATCAGGCGCAGGCTCAGGTATGGCTGAAGGATAAGAGGGGCAACGAAGGTCATCTGGAGATGAATCTTTATCTGGAGGATGGTGCTTGGAAGGTCCACAACTGGATCGATACTGATGTCTATCCCTTCGGCACGCTCTTCAACTGGATGCAGAAAGTGCTTGACGGAAACGGTAATGATGGTGAGGAAAAAGAATCGGATTTAAATAACTATGCGGAATAATATGAAGAGACTTATGTTTGTGGCCATCTGCGCGATGGCGGTAATGGTCAGCTGTAAGAATAAGGGACAGACGGCTCCTGCTGATAGTAAAGATTCCCTTGAGGCTGTGATTGACAGTATTATTGAGGAGAACGACACCACGCCGTTACCGATGTTCCTGATCGGTAGTGACGATAAGTATATGCACATGCTTTACTGGGCATATATTGAGGAACCGAAGTTGACCGAAGATAATGCCGAATATGCTGAAGGCATGCACAAACGTTGGGAGCTTCAGGAGATGTTCCGTCGTAATGCAGCCAAGTACACCAACAAGATCGTAGGTGACAAGATCGTCAAGGTGAAGTACATCGATGAGGTATTGAAAGATCCAGATGGCAACATACCTAGCATCGGTCAAATTCATGGACGTGGGGAAATACCTTCCCTTTGTGCCCGTTTCGACTATGCTAATCCCAAGGATAAGAATGTGGAAGATCCAAGTTGGGGCCCGGTGATCGTTACCGACAGCTATCTCAACACCCGTAAACTGTTGTCTCTCAAGTCGTGTGTCAAGGATGATGGATATCCGAAACTTGATGCTGAGATTGTCAAGCAGTTGGAGAAGGAGTATGGCATGAAGGCTAGGACCTCTTCAAAGATTTCCATCATCGACAACCGTTATGTTCATGCTACGGTGGAGTTTGAGGGCGAGTATAAGAAGGCGCCAAAGGATCCTGATGATGAAGATCGTAAGTTTGCCCTCGCCGTTGAGTTGCTGATTGACAGTGCCAAAGTCTATAAACTTGAGAAGCTGGGTTATTATTCTCCAGAATATGGCTCAGCATGGAATGCTGATGCCGACGGTTATATCTCCAACGATATTGTTGCAGCTTTTGAAGGCCCAAAGGGACTGGAGCTCTGCTACACCCATGGTGCCCCTGAAAGTTTCTGTGTTGGTATGATTTATCTGCGAGATGGTAAGCTGATTGAGCATGAGTATGAGATGTTCCAGACTTTGGTTGATGAGGATGTGCCTGTTTGGAAACGTGATATCGCAGTGATGCGGAAACTCTATGTAGATGATAATCCTCACGAGCGCGAAGATGTGAAATTTACCAAATATGCGCATTTCTATCTCGACTACGACCATGAGTGGCTGTGGCTGCGCGACCAGAAAGATGAGGATGGCGCATTCTTCGTGAAGAAGGACGGTAAGTTCACGTTTATAGCTGCTGAGACGGCTAAGATGAAACCTGCTCAGGCAAAGAATGGTGATGTGAGCTATCTTCGCCTGTCGGGCTCTGCGGGTGGTCCTTCACAGTATGTTGAGATCTATGCGTTTAAGAATGGTAAGCTTATAGAGACTTTCACAGCCCTTCTCGTGGCTGGTGAAGTTGATGGGTGCTCGCTCAATGGTCGTGATGTCAGTGTGGAGGCAGGTCAGGCCTATCTTGCAAAACAGCCCAAGTTCGAAGAGCTGCCTGGCTATTTCAAGGATATCGAAGAAAATTAAACGCAGGTAATTGCTTAAAAAATGGCAAAACATCATGCTTTTGCCATTTTTTTTGTATCTTTGCGGCGTTCTTTTGAAATCATATTAGATATGACACCAGTACAAACTTCAAAAATGTCCAATTTCCGTTGGGTCATCTGTGCGTTGCTCTTCCTGGCAACCACAGTTAACTATATGGATCGTCAGGTCTTGTCACTCACTTGGAAAGATTTCATTGCCGTTGATTTCCATTGGACGGATGCTGACTATGGCTTTATCACCGGTATGTTCTCGCTGTTTTATGCCATCGCCAACCTCTTCGCCGGTAAGTTCATCGATTGGATGGGTACTAAAAAGGGATACTTGATTGCCATCTTCGTGTGGTCAACGGGTGCCGTTCTGCATGCTGGCTGCGGCTGGGCTACGATGGCTATCGAGAACTACGATTCTATTGAGACACTGCGATTGGTGCAGGCAGGTAGCGATGCTGCTGTAGCGGTAGCCACCGTATCGGTATGGCTCTTCCTGAGCTGTCGTCTGTTGCTGGCTGTTGGTGAGGCGGGTAACTTCCCTGCTGCCATCAAGGCTACTGCCGAGTATTTCCCTGCCAAGGATCGTGCTTTCTCTACCTCTATCTTCAACAGTGGTGCTTCTGTGGGTGCGCTGGCAGCTCCTGCCACCATACCCCTGCTGGCTCGTGCATGGGGCTGGGAGATGGCCTTTATCATCATCGGTGTGCTAGGTTATGTATGGATGGGCTTGTGGGTATGGCTCTATGACAAACCCCGTAGTAACAAGCGTGTGAACCAGGCAGAACTCAACTATATCGAACAGGATGTGGATCTGGCAGAGGTGCAGGATCGTGAGAAGGATACCGAAGAGAAAGCCATTCCGTTCCTGAAATGTTTCACCTTTAAGCAGACGTGGGCTTTCCTTGTGGGTAAGCTGATGACGGATGGTGTGTGGTGGTTCTTCCTGTTTTGGGCACCTGCCTACTTCTCCGACCAGTATGGATACACCTCTGATTCTACCATGGGTATCCTGCTCATTTTCACGCTCTATTTCATCGTAACGGTACTCAGTATCGGTGGTGGCTACCTGCCAAAGTACTTCGTAGAGAAGCGGGGCATGAATCCCTATCTGGGTCGTATGCGTGCGATGCTCATCTTCGCCTGCCTACCGCTGTTAGGACTCTTTGCACAGCCTCTTGGAGCTTATAGTGCCTGGTGGCCTGCTATCCTCATCGGACTCCTCGGAGCTGGTCATCAGGCTTGGAGTGCCAACCTCTATTCCACAATCGGTGATATGTTCCCCAAGAGCACCATCGGTACGATTGTTGGACTGGGCACCATGACAGGTGGCTTCGGCTCTATGGCTATCAATATGGGTTCTGGTCAGTTCTTCACTTGGGCTGCTGCCCAGGGAAGTGCTTTCGAGTTCTTTGGATTTGAAGGTAAGCCCGCTGCCTACATGGTGGTGTTCTGTATCTGTGCCGTGGCCTATCTCATCGGCTGGTGCATCATGAAGAGTCTGGTGCCTAAGTACAAACCCATCGTGGTGGAGTAAGATTAAATCATTCTCTTTTTAACGTTTCTCTGGGCAAGATACTGTGTCAGTCAGAGAAACCCTTGGCGCTTCAGTGTTTCAAGCAGACCAACTGACATCGCTTCGTTGTCCTTCTTCGTATAGCGGATGTCGGTGAAGATCTGTGCGAGCGTCTCTTTCTGGTTGATCTCGCAGAAATGGCGGTTCTCGGGCAGGGATTCCTTCTCTTGATAGTAAGTGTCGATGTCGGCAGGTGTGTAGTCCTTGTAAGTCTCGCTGTGCACAAACGAGGCGTTGGGCAGACGGTCGGAGAGGGGAGGCTCTTCTGCTGGCCAGCCAACGGTAAGTGTGGCTACAGGCATCACAAGTTGTGGGAGTCTCAGCGTGTCGATGATCATCTGGGGCATATAGACGGTGGTGCCAAGATAGCAGTAGCCAAGTCCCTCCTCGTCCATAAGGTTGCAGAGCGTCTGGGTGAACAGCAGTGCATCGGTAGTCGCATTGATGAACGACAGGAAGTTGTCGTAGCCGGGATTGGCCATGCGGTTTCGTGCCCATGTGCTGGTACGGTTGAAGTCTGCACAGATGGTTAGTACAACGGGAGCCTGCTTCACCATCGGTTGGTTGAAATGAGCAGGCGAGAGTTTCTCTTTCATCTTTTCCGAACGGGTGACAACAACACTGTAAAGTTGCAGATTACCCATCGTCTGCGTGCGTGCTGCCTCTGAAAACAAACGGTTTAGCAAGTCTTCGCTGACTTCACGGTCAGCATATTTTCGGATAGTTCTTCTTGTGGATATTGTTTTCATCATTGAATCATTATTTTGCTGCAAAGGTATGAAAAGTTTTCCAAAACGGGAAACTTTTAACATTTTAAGTGAGGCAAAATTTGCTAATTCGGGAAATCTTTGTATCTTTGCATCCAGAAAAATCAATCGGATGATGGAAGATGATATTCGTAAAGAGACATTGAAGCGCGTGGCCCATGAGTTGGCTGTGGCTGGACAGAAACAGAATGCCCCTCTAAATGAAGAGCAGATTGTGGCGCTGTTAGAACAACGGCTGATGACGGTAATCCCCGAAGTAACTGAGGTACGACCGCAGGTCTTGGAGTGCGATGTAGTACGTTTCCAGAACAATAAGGAGAAATGGGTGGCACTTGTAGGCTTGTTGGATGGTTATCCCTATGAGATATTTACTGGTCTTCAGGACGATGAGGAAGGAATCATGTTGCCCAAAACGGTGACACATGGTAAGATCATCAAGCAGGTGAACCCCGACGGCACGAAACGTTACGACTTCCAGTTTGAGAATAAACGTGGTTACAAGACCACTGTTGAAGGACTTTCTGAAAAGTTTAATCCCGAATACTGGAACTATGCGAAGCTGATCTCTGGGGTACTTCGCTATCGTATGCCGTTGGAGCATGTGATTAAACTAGTGGCTTCCCTCTCGTTGAAGGATGAGAGTATCAACACCTGGAAGACGGGTGTTGAGCGTGCCTTGAAAAAATATATCCCTGGTGGTGAAGAAGAAGTGAAAGGTGAAGCAGACTGAAGGATATGTCTTTTTGAAGGATGTGCGTTTCCATGCCTTTCATGGGGTGATGCCTCAGGAGAGAAAGGTGGGAGCCGACTTCCTCGTCAACCTGCGTATCGGTTATCCTATTGAAAGGGCGATGGAGACTGACGAGGTGGGCGATACCCTCAATTATGCTGAGGTCTATGCTCTTGTAGCAGAAGAAATGAAACAGCCTTCCAAGTTGCTCGAACATGTGGCCGGACGCATTGTGCGGAGCATCTGCTTGCATTTCCCCTTGGCGACGTCAATAGACTTAACACTGATGAAGCAAAATCCCCCGATGGGAGCAGATGCCGAAGGAGCTGGCGTGGAAATACACTTAATAAATGATAAAAGTGTATAATAAACGTTGGGATTCTGAAAGATAATGCGTAATTTTGCACCGCTTTTATAATAAGGTATGTGTAAGAAGATTGTATTATTCCTGATAACGATATGTTGTTTTGTGGTGTCAGCCGATGCTGCAAGCAAGAAATTCACCCTGGTCATAGATGCTGGTCACGGTGGTCATGATACAGGAGCAGTCGGCGCTATCTCGAAGGAAAAGAACCTGACGCTGAAGTTTGCCTTGGCCTTCGGACGGATGGTAGAGCGTAACTGTCCCGATGTAAAGGTGATCTATACCCGTAAGAGCGATGTCTTCGTCGAGCTGTATAAACGTGCCGAGATAGCCAACCGCAACAAGGCCGACCTCTTTATCTCCGTGCATATCAATGCCTTGCCCAAGGGTAGGGTTGCACGCGGTTTCCAGACCTATACCCTTGGCTCAAGTAAGCGGACGGGAAAGAAAACAGGTGTCTTCCAGAATCTGGAGGTGGCCAAGCGTGAGAACTCCGTTATCTTCCTGGAGAAGGACTATAAGCAGACCTATCACGGATACGACCCCAACTCGCCTGAAAGCAACATCATGTTTGAGTTCATTCAGGATAAGAACATGGAGAACAGTGTCGAGCTGGCGAAATATATGCAACGCTATGTGTGTAGGGCGACGGGACGTCAGGATATGGGTGCCCAGCAGGATAATCTCGCTGTGCTGCGCCTCTCTTCGATGCCTGGCTGTTTGATAGAGCTGGGATTTATCTCTACCCGTGACGAGGAGAAATACATGAACTCGAAGGCTGCAGAGGAAGCGTATGCCCGTGGCATCTTCAATGCCTTTCTCGCCTATCGGAAAAAGCACGGCGGTAACATCACCATTCCTTTCCAGGCAGAGCCTGAGGAAAAGAAAATCGTCATCCCGCAGATCGTGCCACAGGAGGAGAAAAAGGAAGAGCCACCCGTGCAGACTGAGACGAAAGAGCCTCTTGTGGTGCCGGAAGGTATTGATCTGAGTCCTGTGACGGATGTGCCGCAGCCAATGCCTGTGCCTGAGGAAATTCCTCAGCCAGTTCAGCCCGTACAGGAGACTCAGCCCGTTCAGCCTGTGGTGGAACAACCTGTGGTGGAGCAACCCGTGCCCGAGGCAATTAAAGCCGAGCCTGTCAAAGCCGCTCCCAAACCTGCAGTACTAATCTTTAAGGTGCAGATCTTTGCCAACTCAGTGAAGTTGAAGCCCACCGATGCCCGATTAAAGAAGCATCGTGAGGCGACGTACTATCAAGAGGGTGGTATGTACAAATACACCATTGGCGCGTCGGAGGATTATAATGCCATCAACCGTCTTCGTAAAGAGCTGCTTTCCGACTTCCCTGAGGCCTTTGTCATCGCCTTTAAGGATGGAAGCAGAATGAATATCCTAGAAGCAATCAAGGAATTCAAATCGAACAAATAAGTTAAGAGATATATGAATAAGTTTAGCAAGGAAATCCAGATAGGGCTTGTGGCCATCATAGGAGTTGTGTTGCTGTATTTCGGCCTCAAGTTCCTTAAAGGTCTGACCGTGTTCTCATCAGATAGCAATTATTATGTGAAGTTTGATAATATCACCGGCCTCTCAGCCTCAAGTCCCGTCTATGCCAACGGCTTCAGGGTTGGAGTCGTGGAGGATATTATCTACAACTACGATCAGCAGGACCAGATAGTGGCTGTGGTAGGTCTAAATAAAGAGATGCGTCTCCCCAAAGGTAGTACGGCAGTGATTTCCAGCGATTTGTTGGGTAACATCAAACTTGAGTTGGTATTAGGCCCGAACCCTGTTGATCTGGTGGCTCCTGGCGATACGATTACAGGAGGCTTACAAAAGGGCGTGATGGGCATGGCTGCAAGTATGGTTCCTCAGATTCAGGCCATGTTGCCAAAACTCGACTCTATCCTTGCCAATGTCAATATGCTCTTGTCAGACCCTGCCTTGAGAAACTCCCTGCATCATGTCGATGATATAACCGCCAACTTGTCGAAGGCATCGAATGATCTGACTGCCATGACGGCCAGTTTGAACAAGCAAATGCCGTCGATGCTGAAAAATGCCGATGGGATGCTTGCCAATGCCAATGATTTGACCCGTAATCTGAACGAACTCGACATTGCTACCACGATGGCAAAGGTTAACAACACTCTTCAGAATGTGGAGGAGATGACAGCTAAGTTGAACAGTAATGAAGGTACACTTGGACTGCTGATGCGCGATCCGGATTTGTATAACAATCTGAATTCTATGATGATGCATGCCGACTCGCTGGTAATCGATTTGAAACAACACCCCAAGCGCTACGTTCATTTCTCGGTTTTTGGCAAAAAAGATAAGTAATTTAGAATTTGTCTAAATAATAAGACATCGCTCAAAAATGTGTCAGATGGTACATGAATTCCCTAAGATAGCCTGTAAATAAAGGGGTTTTGAGCGTTTTCTAAGAAAGCCTCAAATGAAAAGATATCAGCTGTAAATGCCTGTTTCTCGGGGATTTGAATTATGCAAGAGGGGGGGGAGTTGTATTGGTTCGTGAAACAATCTAACTGCCACAATTTTAGGAAGTTGAAAACAATTGTACACACAACACTGATTTCTTGACATTTGCATGAATAAAAAAAAACGCTTACCTTTGCACTCACAATTATCAACTCTACAAGCCTAAGTCTTGTACCAACATTTAATAATAAAAAGAACATAATAATAATAACCGCTGAATGGAGAATAGTCATCAGGCGCTTTGGGACAAATGCCTTCATCTGATTGAGGCAAACGTTACCGAGCAGCAGTTTAAAACGTGGTTTGCGCCAATTGTCTTTGAGTCATACTCTGAGACAGAGCATACGCTTCTGGTGCAGGTTCCAAGTATGTACGTCTATGAGTACTTGGAGCAGTACTACGTAGGACTATTAAGTAAGGTTCTCACGCGGGTGTTTGGTTCAGAGGTAAGGCTCTCTTACAAGGTCGTCACCGACAAGAGTCATGGTATTGCGCAGAATGTAGAAAGTGAGTGCCCGGCAGCGATAGAGGCCCCCAAGCCCTTGCATGGCGGTAACAAGGCACCTACCACACTGGACGCAGCCAAGCCCCAGTCCCTGAATCCTCAGTTGGATCCCAAGAAGACTTTCAATAATTATATAGAAGGTGACAGCAACAAGCTGCCTCGCACCGTGGGACTCTCTATTGCTGAGCATCCGGGAAAGACCACCTTCAACCCCTTCTATATCTTTGGCCCCTCCGGTTGTGGTAAGACACACCTCATCAACGCCATTGGTGTGCGCTGTAAGGAGATGTATCCCCAGAAGCGTGTGCTGTATGTTTCTGCACGTCTGTTCCAGGTGCAGTTCACTGACTCTGTGCGTCACAACACCACCAATGATTTCATTAATTTCTATCAGTCAATCGATGTGCTGATCGTCGATGATATCCAGGAGTGGATGAATTCTCCCAAGACTTTAGACACCTTTTTCCATATCTTCAATCATCTTTTCCGCTGTGGCAAGCAGATTATCCTTGCCAGTGATCGCCCGCCTGTGGATCTTCAAGGTATGAAGGATCGTCTGTTGACGCGATTCTCCTGTGGTCTGATTGCTGAGCTTGAGAAGCCCAATGTGCAGTTGTGTGTAGATATCCTAAACGCGAAGTGTCGCCGTGACGGACTCAACATTCCTGCCGATGTGATTCAGTTTATCGCAGAGACGGCCAATGGCAGCGTGCGCGATCTCGAGGGCGTGGTTAATTCACTGATGGCTTATTCCATCGTTTACAATTCGAAAGTGGATATGCATCTGGCAGAGCGTGTGATCAAACGCGCCGTCAAGGTAGATAACCACCCGCTGACCATTGACGACATTCTTGAGAAAGTATGCAACCATTATGGGGTGAGTCAGCAGAATGTGTTCAGCAAGAGCCGCAAGCGCGACTTCGTGCAAGTGCGTCAGATCTCAATGTATCTGGCTCAGAAATACACGAAGATGCCTGCAGGTCGTATCGGACAACTGATTGGTGGCCGAGACCATTCCACAGTCATTCATAGCTGTAACACCATAGAACAGCGTTTGAAAGTCGATCGTGCCTTCTCTGCCGAAATGAGCAGCATCGAAAACTCGTTCATGCTCAAGAAATAACACACAAACTAATGGGGAATACCTCTACGAAGCATTATTTGCGGGATTTAATTCTAGAACTTTTTAGATTTAAATGTAGAAAGTGCTAGATTTAATTCTGGAAATTCTTCCTTCATTTAGTACTGGGGCCAGGCCCCAGTACTAAGTTTTTACAGATGCAAGCTGAGGCCGAAGATGAGCCAGCGGCCGGGCTGTTCCACCAAGCCGTAGTCGTGGTAGCTCGTGTCGAAGAGGTTGTTGGCCTCTGCGTAGAGCTTCCAGGTAGGCATCTGCCAGGTCAGGCGTGCATCGGTCAGACAGTAGGGGCGGTAGTCGCAGACGCTGCCGTCGAAGTCGGTGTAGCTTCCTACGCGATCCTGCCATCTTATTGACACACCGAGTGCCAGTCGTTTGGCCAACTGTAAACTGAGGTTGCCGATGAGTTTATGGCGCAGGTACTCGAGGGCGTATTGCGATACGATATCGGCCTCTTGTTTCTTGTCCTGGTCTATATAGCTATAGCTGAGTTTCAGTTGCCTCAGCACATTCTGTCCCAGCAACTGACGGAGGTCGATACCGCCCGAGACTTCGAGTCCGATGCTATTGATCGTGGTGTGGTTGACACTTTCCCACACAGCCATATCTTCTTTTGAGGTGTCCATAATCCAGTCGATCATATTCTTGCCGTGATGATGCCAGAGGGTGAGGGAACCATAGATGACCCGGTTCTGATAGTTAAGCCCGACTTCGATGGCCTGCATTTCCTCGGGCTTCAGATGCGGATCAGCACTATACCCCTGAACCTTATAATACATCTCCGTGAACGATGGCATGCGGAGCGACGTGTTATACGAGGCATGGAGCTTCCAGTTCTGATGGGGACGGTAGCTCAGGTCGATGCCTGGATAGACGGTGAGGTTCATATGACTCCACGTGTTCTTGACGGCCACCAGTCCTGCCGAGAGGGTGAAGTTCTTGAGCAACAGGTTGTGTTCGAGATAGCCGCTGATGTTCGTCCGGTTCAAGCCGAGGGTGTAGTCGCGGTCGGTGCCGCAGATGTGGTGAGGCTTGGCGAGCGGCTCACCTAGATTGCCGCTGATGAGGTCTTCGTTACGTATCTCCGCACCGAAGGCCGTCCGGCCTGCTGTCCAGTCGAAATAGCAGTTCAGGTTGATGCCGTAGATGTCGGTGTGGTTGTAGTTATACTTCATCTTCTCGGGCTGTCCGCGATACCCCTCATAGCGATCGAGGTTCTGGTTCCAGTAGATGCTGGGGGCAAAGCGCAGCCGTCCGCGCTTGGTTTGTGCCTGGATGGCAGTGAAGAGTTTGGTGGTATGTTCGTACTGGTTGTCGGCCTGCCATTTGGGCGAGGCGTAGAAGGTGCTGGAGCCCCAGCCTTTGTCGGTGATGCCCAGATGCCAGTTCAGTTGTACGGACTCGTCTTCGTACTGTCCCTGGTAGAAGGCTTTGCCGCCGCTGAAATCGGTGTTCAGCTTACCGCTTTCCGACCGGCTGTAACCATCGCTGCGACTGTATCCGGCACTTATCTGGTTGTTCCATCGTCCATGTTTCAGGTTGCCTCTGCCGCTGATCCTGCCATAGCCGTAAGAACCGCCTTCCAACGTGAAGTCGGCACTGGTGTCGGAGGCGGGGTGGGTGACGATGTTGATGGCGCCGACGAGCGAGGATGTACCATAGATGCGGCCTGCTGGCCCTTCGAGCACCTCGATGCGCACGATCTCACTCTGGTCGATAGGCAGATCCATCACATTGTGACCCGTTTGCGGATCACAGATGTTGATGCCATTGAGCAGGATGATGATTTGTTCGCTGGTACCACCTCGGATGGAGATGTCTGTCTGGGCACCAATAGGGCCTCGCTGACGGACATCGACGCCGACGGCGTACTTCAGCAGATCGTTGATACTTTGTACGGGAGCCTGCGCAATATCGGCACGGTCCAGTACAGTGACCATTCTCGCAGCCTGACTTCTCGTCAGGGGCGCCCGGGAGCCAGTGACACTGACCTCCTCAAGTAGCATCTCGCGTGCAGTTGTTATGGCAGTGGAGTCGGTCACGACGGGGTGAGTCGAGACACTCTCTGCTGAGGCATAGGTCAGTGTGGCTACTGAGAGCACACTGCACACCACCTCGCGGCCCAGACAACTGAAGAGCGAGTAGCCTTTGTTTCCGAACTGTCGGAACACCAAGACCTGGCGCTTGTTGAATGTTGGTTTGTACATTTTTGATATGAAATTATTAATGATGCCGCTTTACGGCATATCTGTTACTTTTAGCGACAGCTGCTATCAGAACAACTGTCGCTAAAAGGAGAGGGGATTATTGCTTCAGCAGTTGCAGTTCCTGCTGGGGAGCCAATGCGTTTGTTGTCTTTTCAGTATATTCAGAGAGTTTCAGTTGGGCGGTGGCAGTGATGTCACGACTGCTGTTACCGATACAGAAAGTATAGGTGCCAGCCTCGGTGAGCCACTGACTGTTAGCCTCGTCGAATGATGCCAGGTCGCGTACAGGGATAACCATTGTCAGCGTCTGTGCCTCACCAGGCTGAAGCTCACGGGTTTTTGCAAAAGCCTTCAGCTCCTGAACGGGCTTCTGAAGACGACCCTGAGGTGCCTTGACATAAACCTGAGCCACCTCTTTACCAGCTACGCTACCGGTGTTCTTGACAGTGATGGCCACCTCGACAGCATCGTTGCCCTTGGCTTTTACCACAGGCTTAGAGAAGCTGAATGTGGTGTAGCTCAGACCGAAGCCAAAGGGGTAGGCAACATTCTTCTGGAAGGTATCGAAATAGCGATAGCCCACGTAGATGTCCTCGTCGTGGTTGGTATAGTCGCGTCCGGGAATCTGTGCGCCCCAGCCAATCATCTCACGGAAGGTGTAGGCATCCATTTCCTGTGGGAAATTCTTCGTTGAGGGGTGGTCG
>ONAE01000035.1 GCA_900315695.1 uncultured Prevotella sp.
GTTGCTGGCTTGGATGCTTGATCCGGCTGCTCCCCATGACCTGGAGGTATCGTTTGAGAACACCAAGGACGGTTCAGCCATGAAGACCCTGAAGGGTACTGCTTGCTACTGTGTACACTTTAAGGAGTACTGGGCAGACGGTGAGGAGCACTACGAGGAGATCCTGCTCAGCTGCCAGAAGCTCGAGAACGGTCCCGTCAGCTACGAGAACCCATGGAAGTAAACTAGATTATAAGTATTTGATGAAAGGAGTCGACCT
This sequence comes from uncultured Prevotella sp., assembly GCA_900315695.1. GTDB lineage: Bacteria > Bacteroidota > Bacteroidia > Bacteroidales > Bacteroidaceae > Prevotella. The sequence continues at coordinate 260 of ONAE01000035.1, forward strand.
CAGGAATTTGAATCCTGAGGCCGCTCTGATTTTATTTCCCTTCGTACCACTGTTTGAGAACGTAGAAGGCGAGTTTCTTTTCGCCTTTGTCACTAAAAAGACCTTTGCGGTTATAGTAGTCCTGGATATCAGGCAACACCCTGCGGGGCGAACGGAAATCCTTCAGAATCCAAGGGGTCGTACCTGCCAGACCATCGATCTTGTCGAGCATAGCAGTGTTCTCACGATAGAGGTTCTCCTGGAACTCCTCCGTCCAGCGCTGGTTCTTGGCACCATGATAACCATATTTCGCACCACCACCGAACTCGCTGATGATAACGGGCTTGTCGTAAGGAATCTCCCAGGTCATCTTCGGCGCATCGTTCACGTCGCGATACCAACCGATATACTGGTTGAAGCTCACCACATCCACATACTCGTTCATATTGTCGTTCAGGCGATTCACGTAGTTGGCGGCACCAGTCACCTCCATCGCCATAGAGATCAGACGAGTGTTGTCTAAGCTACGGGCATGCTTGGCCAGACGACTGAGAAAGGCATCACGCTCAGCAGAGTGAGGCGTCTCGTTGGCGATGCTCCAGATGATGACGTTCGCACGGTTATGGTCGCGACGGATCATATCCGAAAGTTGCTGTTTGGCATTCTCGAAGGTCTTCGCGTTCTTCCAGTCGATAGTCCAATAGCAGGGAATCTCCGACCACACCATGATACCCATGCGCTCTGCCTCGCATACCATATACTCATTATGCGGATAGTGAGCCAGACGCACGAAGTTACAACCCAGTTCCTTAGCCCAAGAGAGTAAGGTGTTGGCATCCTCTGTGCCGTTGGCACGCCCACCACCGTTGGGTTTTTCCTCATGGATGCTGATACCTTTCAGGAAGATAGGTTGCCCATTCAGCAAGATCTGCTTGCCACGCGTCTCAATCATGCGGAAACCGATGCTGTCGCTGATTATGGAGTTGTCGAGTGTGATCTCCACTTGATAACGCTTGGGATTCTCAGGGCTCCAAAGCTGAGGCTTGGCCTTCATACTGATAGAGGCAGTACCGTCGGCATTGGTCTTGATCGTCTTCTTGAGTTTCAGCTCAGGGATATTGAGCGTTACCGTATGGTCAGCCTCAGCCTTGTTCAGTTTGACGCTGAACGCCAACTGGCGACCTTCAAGGCTCGTCAGTTGCAGGTTGTAATCCTCCAGATAGACAGGCAGCACCTTTACGAGCATCACATCTCTCGTGATACCGCCATAGTTCCACCAATCGAAAATCTGAGTCGGCACATCCTCAGCGTGACGCTTGTTGTCCACCTTTACAATCACTGTATTCTCGCCCTCGATCAACAGGTCGCTGATGTCGAAGTTGAAGGGTGTGAAGCCACCTATGTGCTCACCAGCCTTCTTACCATTCACCCAGACGTGACAGTGATAGTTCACAGCACCGAAGTAGAGCAGCGTACGACACTCCTGCATCGGAACAGCCTGGAAACTCTTCTTAAACCAGACGGTACCCTCGTAGAAGAATAGGCGTTCATCCTGTGTGTTCCAGTCGCCTGGAATCTGCATGGTGGGCGACTTGTCGAAGTCGTATTCTATCAGATCTTCAGGACGTTGCGGCTTGGCATTCTGGAAGAATCCCCATTGCATGGGTTTCATGCGGTAGTCGTAGTAGCCCTCCTCCTGCACGTCAACAATATAATTCCACTCGCCGTTGAGCGACATCGTCTCGTAGGCATTCACGTTCTGGATCAGTGGCAGTTTCTCACCTGCCCAAGCCTGCGGGAACACCATTCCCGCCATCAGCATTAAGATACTTAGTAAAGTCTTCATTGTCAATTTTGATAGTTATTCTCGTCCGCAAAGGTAGCCATATCTTTTCTATTAGGCAAACCTTATCTTTTATTTTTACCAACAGATTAAGCTAAAAAATGCTAACGACATCATCTTTTTCCATTTTATGATTTCCATTTTATGGAAAATTCTATCTTTGCCAGCAAATATAAAAAGTATGGCAAAAGAGAAAGCAAAGATTGACAACCCGTTCGTAACCACAGGTTATGCAGGTGCTTTTGATCTGTATGGAAAGAGACCTTAAAGCCGAAAGGAAAGAAGGCATGGGAGAAGTTTCTCGCCATTATCTCGTCAGTACGCTCATATATCTTTTGATATAAACGGCCAAATTGTAGCATCCGTTTCTGATAGCGCTGATAGCACCTTTACCGACCAATCCTTTTTCTGGCTTTTAAGCTAATGGCATTACGGAGGCTGTGTTGTTCTGCGTCTGTATGGAAAAAGGCCCACGACGAGTAGATTATGATGAATTGGCATTTTGCAAGAAATGGAAAATCTTGATGGCATCATGATTGCCACTACCAAATCCTGCATGGCCACAGTGAGGACGCATTACCGATGCTCATCCGTCACTGCGATAACGAACGAATTGACGAGAAGAGCGTGAAAAAGATAGGATTCTAGAGAAAAAAACTTAATTGCTTTTGGCATTTGGTTTTTTTTCAGTAACTTTGCGACGAAATAGAATCACTATGGCAGAAGAAAACAATAACATTGAACCGAAGATTGAACAAGTAAGATATGACGATGAGAACATCCGTCATTTGAGTGATATGGAGCATGTGCGTACCCGTCCGGGTATGTATATCGGCCGTCTGGGTGATGGCTCCTTGCCGGAGGACGGTATCTACGTGTTGCTGAAAGAGGTGATCGACAACTCTATCGACGAGTTTAAGATGCATGCAGGCGACCGCATCGAGGTGAACATCGATGAGAACCTGCGTGTCAGCGTGCGCGACTACGGACGAGGCATCCCTCAGGGTAAGCTGATAGAGGCTGTGTCGGTGCTGAACACAGGTGGTAAGTATGACTCCAAGGCCTTTAAGAAGTCTGTCGGTCTGAATGGTGTGGGTGTGAAGGCTGTGAATGCCTTGAGCGCTCGCTTCGAGGTGCGCAGCTATCGTGAGGGTAAGGTGCGCAAGGCGATCTTTGCCCGTGGTGAGATGCTGAGCGACGTGACGGAGGACACCCAGGACGAGAACGGCACATACATCTTCTTCGAGCCGGATGACACCTTGTTCCTGAACTACAAGTTCCAGGATGACATCGTGGAGAATATGCTCCGTAACTATACCTATTTGAATACGGGGCTTGCCATCATGTATAACGATCGGCGCATCCTCTCGCGGCATGGTCTGGAGGATCTGCTGAAGGACCGCATGACCAACGATGCCCTCTACCCTATTGTCCATTTGAAAGGTGAGGATATCGAGATTGCCTTCACGCATGCCAACCAGTATGGTGAGGAGTACTACTCGTTTGTAAACGGTCAGCATACCACACAGGGCGGAACCCATCAGAGTGCCTTCAAGGAGCATATTGCCCGCACCCTTCGTGACTTCTTCGGCAAATATGAGTATGGTGATATCCGAACGGGTATCGTGGCAGCTATCGCTATCAATGTGGAGGAGCCGATGTTCGAGAGTCAGACGAAGATTAAGCTGGGCTCACTGACGATGTCGCCCGATGGGGTGAGCATCAACAAGTATATCGGCGACTTCATCAAACAGGAAGTGGATAACTATATGCATATCCATGCTGATGTGGCTGAGGTGCTGGAAGGAAAGATCAAGGAGAGCGAGCGGGAGCGCAAGGCGATGGCTGGTGTGACAAAACTGGCTCGTGAGCGTGCCAAGAAGGCCAACCTGCATAACCGTAAGCTGCGCGACTGTCGTATCCATTTCAGCGATGTGAAGAACGATCGTAAAGAGGATACGTGTATCTTCATCACTGAGGGTGACTCTGCCAGCGGAAGCATCACGAAGAGCCGCGATGTGAACACACAGGCTGTATTCTCCCTGCGAGGCAAGCCGCTCAACTGCTTCGGCCTGACAAAGAAGGTGGTCTATGAGAACGAGGAGTTTAATCTGCTGCAGGCTGCGCTTGATATTGAGGACGGCCTCGACACACTAAGATATAATAAGGTGATTGTGGCTACCGATGCCGATGTGGATGGTATGCACATCCGCCTGCTGATCATCACCTTCTTCCTGCAGTTCTTCCCAGAGCTTATCAAGAAGGGGCATGTGTATGTGCTACAGACGCCGCTCTTCCGTGTGCGTAACCGCAGGACGAAGATCAGGAACAAGCAGGTGATAGCAGATGCCGACGCCAAGAGTGAAAGGATCACAGGCAACAAAAAAAGCGACTTCATCACCCGTTACTGTTACAGCGATGAGGAACGTCAGACAGCTATCAGTGAACTGGGGCCTGATCCGGAGATCACACGATTCAAAGGTCTGGGCGAGATCTCACCTGATGAGTTCGCAGGCTTTATCGGCCCTGATATCCGTCTGGAACAGGTGACGCTCAACAAGAACGATCAGGTGCAGAAGTTGTTGGAATATTATATGGGTAAAAACACAATGGAGCGTCAGAACTTTATCATCGATAACCTGGTAATAGAGGAAGACCGCCCTGAAGAAGAGGAATATGACTAAGCTAAGAATAATACTGGCAATGACCTTGTCGTTGCTGACGTTGACAGCATCCGCACAGTTAAGAATCAGAGGAAACGAGGAGCCTCCCATGCGTAAGCTTCAGTATGCAGAGGTGGCCATCAGCAACCTCTATGTGGATAGCGTCGATGAGAAGAAGCTGGTGGAAGATGCCATCCGAGGGATGATCGACAAGCTGGATCCCCACTCCAGCTACCTGACTCCCAAGGAAGTGAAGAGCCTGAACGAACCGCTTAACGGTAACTTCGAGGGTATCGGCGTACAGTTTAATATGATTGAGGATACGCTACTCGTTATCCAACCCGTTACCAACGGGCCGTCAGAACGGGTGGGTATCATCGCCGGCGATCGTATCGTGTCTGTGAATGATACGGCGATAGCGGGTGTGAAGATGTCGAAGGAGGAGATCATGAAACGGTTGCGTGGTCCGAAAGGTACGAAGGTGCATCTCGGCGTGGTGCGTCAAGGCATCAAGGACTTGTTGAAGTTCACAGTGGTGCGCGATAAGATTCCCGTGAAGTCGGTTGATGCCACCTATATGATCCGTCCAGGTATCGGCTATATCCGTATTGGCAGTTTTGGGGCTACGACGCATCAAGAGTTCTTGGAGAGCCTTAACAAGCTGAAAGCCGAGGGCATGCAGCATCTGATACTCGACCTGCAAGAGAACGGAGGTGGCTATCTGAAAGCTGCAGTGGATATCTCGGAGGAGTTTCTGCAGAAGGGTGATCTGATTGTCTATACAGAAGGCCGTAAGGTACCGCGTATGGACTATACTGCCAATGGCAAAGGTGTGTTCCAGGACGGTAAGGTTGTGGTGCTGGTGGACGGCTATACGGCATCGGCAGCAGAGATTGTGACGGGTGCCATCCAGGATCAGGACCGTGGTATCGTGGTGGGCCGTCGTACCTTCGGAAAAGGGCTCGTGCAGCGTCCTGTCGATCTGCCTGACGGTTCGATGATTCGTCTTACCATCGCCCATTATTACACGCCCTCAGGTCGTTGTATTCAGAAACCCTATACCAAGGGCGACGGTAAGGATTATGCCATGGACATGATGAAACGTCTGAAGAGTGGTGAGCTGACAAATGCCGACAGCATCCATTTTGCCGACTCCCTGAAATACGAGACCCTGCGTAAGCATCGTACCGTCTATGGTGGGGGTGGGATCATGCCTGATGAGTTTGTGCCGCTCGACACCACACTCTATACCAAGTTCCATCGTGAGCTGGCTGCTAAGAGTGTCGTGATTCAGCAGAACCTGCGCTATGTGGATAATCACCGTAAGGAACTGCAGAGCCGTTGGACGTCGTTTGCCGACTTCAAGGCACAGTATGAGGTGCCTCAGAGTCTGATTGACACCATCTTGGCTGAGGGTGAGAAGCAGAACATCAAACCCAAGGATGAGGCTGAGCTCGAAAAGACATTGCCTTATCTGAAGATGCAGCTAAAAGCGCTAATAGCCCGTGATATATGGGATATGAGTGAATATTTCTCCGTAGTGAATGAACAAAGTGAGATGGTGAAGAAAGCGCTGGAAGTGATTATGAAATAAAAAAGTTTCCCCGATTTGGGGAAACTTTTATTTTAGATCAATTCCTTTGGCATCAGTTCCTGAGCACGTTGGAAATCTTCTGGTGTATCGAGCTCATAGGAGAAATAATGGGTGGTATCCACTACCTTAAAAGTATGTCCCTGAGGAATGAGACGCTCGAAAGCGCGTTCGTAGAAGATATCAATCAGTCCTTCCTGCAGGATCATCTGATCAAGTTCACGAGCCAACGCCTCACTATAATCCGCTGTGATCTTCTCGATACCTACCGACTCGCCTATTGCATCCTCCGGGCGACAAGTCTTGCTGATCTCCGTGATACGGTTATCCGCATCAACAACAACTTTCATCTCCTCCTCACCCAATTCATGACGGTTGACAGCTAATGCTGCTGTCGGCTCCTGGGCGATGCGAACAACGGCTGCCGGATCGCAGAGGATATCGCTGTCCATCAGTAGGAAGTCGCAGCCTCGTACCTTCTGGCAAGCCATCCAGAGCGAGTAGATATTATTGTTGTGCTCGTAGTCGGTGTTATCTAGGAAGGTGAAACTAGAATATTCTCTCAGGAAATCGCGGATCATCTCTCCTCGATAGCCTGTAACCACCAGAAACTCTGTGATTCCTGCCTGGCGCATTGCATCGACAGTGCGCTCCAACAAGGTGCGCTCGCCTACCTTCAACAGGCATTTGGGTTTTGTATCTGTCAGAGGGCGCAGGCGCTTGGCCATTCCTGCCGCAAGGATCACACCAATCATTTCTTCACAATCTTTAGGATGGTATCCACGACGGTCTGTGTCTGTTCCTTCCGTCCCAGCGTGATACGGAGACAGGACTCCAGCCCCTTATCGGTCATGAATTTGATCTTGTAGTCCTGAATCTTCAGAGCTTCCATCAGAGCCTCCTTGATCTCAAGCGGATACTTGATGAGGATGAAGTTGGCCACAGACTTATACACCTTGAAACCAGGCAGGTTGCCAAGTTCCTTCTTATAGAGCTGACGTCCCCATTCCATATCATCAGCTACCTTGCGATAATGTTCGTCAGAGTCGAGAGCAGCCAATGCTACTGCCTCTGAGAAGCGATTGTAGCCCAGGTATTTGTTGATGTAGCTCTCAAACTGGTCATGGCCCTTTCCGATAAAGCCAAATCCGACACGCAGACCAGGCAGACCATAGAACTTAGACAGCGTGCGAGAGATAATCAGGTTGCTGTATTTGTTAACCAGTGGGGCGATATAGTCGGTGTCGCTGGTGATGAAGCTGGCGTATGCCTCGTCGATGAGTACCATCGTGTCGCTGGGAATATGCTCCATGATACGGCCAATCTCCTCAGAGTTCAGTCCATTACCTGTGGGGTTGTTGGGAGAAGCAAGTAGCAACATACGAGGATGTACACGATTGGTGTATTCAATCACCTCGTCGATATCATAGGCAAAAGTGTCGTCCTGCTCGTGGAGGGGATACATCTCAAACGTACCACCACACTCACTGGCTACACGATTATAGTACCACCAAGAAAACTCTGGAATCAGGATCTTCTTGTTGTCGCCCACCATCAGGAAATAGTGGATGGCGTTTTTCAACATGTCCTCACCACCATAGGTCAGCAGCACTTGTTCTTCAGGTACACCATAGATCTCACTCAACCTAACGGAGATCACACTCTTCTTTCCCTGATCGTAGATGCGAGTATAGAAGCACAGCGTCTTTGGGTCGAAGTTCTTGATAGCCTCTACCACTTTCTGGCTGGGCTCAAAGTTAAATTCATTTCTGTCGAGATAATTCATGACAATATATTTTTTAATCTTTATTTATTTCTTTCATTTTTTCATTTTCATCAGCCCGATACCAATGACGATCCAGATAATCTCACGCACACGGCAGATGATACTCACAAAGATGCCAAGAGCTGCTGAGAGCCCCAGGGCAGCAATGGAAAGTACGAATCCACCCTCCTGAACACCCAACTGCATGGGCAGGAAGCCAATAAGGTTGGCAAAGAGGGTCGTGAATGAGACGATGAGGATGCTGTGAAGGAAAGTCAGCGTCAGTCCGCCAAGACCGCCACCACAATCGATGCCAAAAAGCAACAGCATAAACATCACCTCCATGCTCTGAACCACACGGGAGAGGTATTCGAGTACCAAACTCTTATAGAAAGCTTTTGTATCCTGAGCATACAGGGCTGCTATCTGCTCATCGATATTCTTGATGGCTTCTGAATGGCGAGCCCAGAACTTGAGGGTCCAACGTTTCATACCAGGAATACGACTAAGCACCCCTAACACATATTTCACCAGACCGTTCTTATAGCCTCTTGAGATGATGTAAAAGGCTACCAGACAGAACACGACGATGATACCCAAAATGACACCGATGGCAACGCTGATGGGCAAGTCGCCAATCAGCACCAGCCCGAGATAGATGAAGATGCTGATAAACCAGAACCAGAAATGGGCAAAGAAATGCATCATCGCATAAAGGATGACACTCGACGTGGCATGCTGATTGTCGATATCCTTTGAGAGTTCCATGATGCGATAAGGCTCACCACCCAATCCTCCAACAGGTGTAGCATAATTCAGCGCATAACCGGTAATCGTGAGACGATAGATGCGCCAGAAACTGACGGGAGCCTTGCCACCGATATTTCCTTCGATCATGGACTGCCAAGCCTGGGCATTCAGCCAATAGACAACCACCCAGATGCCGATGATGGGAATCAGCCAGTAGCCTGCATGGCACAGGTGATCCCATAGTTCGATGAAGCTGACATCGAAAGTGAACAGCATCACTACCACGGCTGCAATGCCGAGGAAGAAGAAGAGATTGTTCAGGCGTTGTTTAGTCCACTTCATAAGTTGCAATTTAAAGTTTATCAGCAACTTGTCGGCTGAACGACTCGTGTCTGTGGTTGATATACCACGTGAGCAGTCCCATTCCAATAATCTCAAAGAGGAAATTCATGGCGGGGATGTCGAGCAGACAGAACAGGAAGAACCAGGTCTCACGGAAGTTAAAGGTGAGCAGGCCATTCCATTTCATCAAAGACAGGGAATGGCGATGGAGCTTCTCGCGGACATCTTTGGGCATGTTGTCCGAGCTGCCGTATTTCTCTTTCAGCAATCTCATCAGACGCTGGAACTGGGGCGTGGCTTCCTCCTGCTTCCTGGTATAACCGACATACGACTTCTGGAACTCACGCTCATACCAAGGCGCGTCCTTTGGCAACTGGTCGTAAAGTTCCTGCTGGCGCACAGAGTTGTCGAGCTCACTGCCTTTCTCACCTTTGAGGAAGAAGAGATGTACCTGTATATAATAGTCGGCCAGGCGCTGCTGTCCACCCATTCCCATAAAACCAGAAATTAATGACAACACCAAAACAACGGCTGTCGCGATCATGGTGTTCTCAGGAGTATCAGCAATCCCCAACCAATTAAACTCAATGTCGTGATGATAATAGAAACGATAGACGATGCCCAGATAGATGGGCACGAACCATGTGAAACCTGCCAGACCATCAAGAATACGTCCCATCTTGCTCTTTTTCCCTGTGAGTCGGGCCAACTGCCCATCGGTACAGTCAAGAAAGTCGGCCCACATCAGCAAGAAGATGGCAGCCAGGTTGTAAAGCAGACCCGTCCACCCCTCGTAATAATAGCAGCCACTAGCAAAGAGAAATGAAGTGCCTGCACCGATGATAATCGACCAGATGGTCACGGTGTTGGGGTGTATGTCAAATTTGGCGAAGAGCCGTGCCAGTTGGAAACAGAAAGGTCGGATGACATGAAAGTCGAGCCAATCTTCTGTCTCTACGGATTTGAGAGTCTGATAATATTGTTCGTTCATCGTCTATATATTGATTTAGAATGTCAGTCTGAAGATATATCTGATACCCCATTTCTCACTGGTGGGGAGATCGAGATAACTCATACGGCGTACATATTCGATATGAATCAGCTTGAAGATATTGTGAATACCTACAACCAGTTCGACGTAAGGTCGCTTGGGATCCATCACATGACAACCCTTGGGGAAGTACATCAGTTTGCTGCTACCCTCGTTCTGAGGCAGGAAAGGATTGTTCTTGTCCGTCAGGTCACCCCAGAGCATGTTCACAGCCAAATACTCACGCCACTTCAGTTTCTTGATCAGTGGAATACGGTTGAAGAACTTTCCGTTCAAGTCCCAAGAGAGCATCATCGATGCATAGCGATCGTTCAGGAACTCCATATTGTTGATGAGGTTAAACATCTCTTCCTCAATAACAAACGACTGGTTTGCAGGCGGTTGGATAAGTAACATATAAGGCACTTGGTTCCACTGGGCACCAGCCTTGAGGAACAGATCAATCTTACCCCAACTGTTCAGCCAGAAACGCTTATAAATTTTTGCCTCTGTAATGTTGTATGAATACTGACCACCCAAGATGCCTCTAAAGCCGAAGGTATGACTCAGACTCAATATGGGAGCATCATGGTTGATGGCGATACGACGCTGTTTGGTGTTGACAAGCGTCTCATCGGGTGCATAACGCAACTCAGCAAAGAGTTCTGTTGTGCGCAGGAACTCATGATGGGCCACCATCTTGCTATCGTATTCCGGTATCGGCTCACTGAGCTTACGGAACGACATAGCACCACAAGCCTCCATCTCTTCCGTCTTTAGTTTTAATGTGGTCTTCAGACCACCATACATCTCATACTCAAAGCCCAGACGCTGGCGGTTAGAAAGCATCATCTTATCAATACTTGTCCACTTGAAGGCCACAAGGAAGTTGTCCTTATCGGTCGGCAGATAGCGATCACTTGGTGTTTCAACATCATAAGAACTCTCCAATGTCAGTGTGCGTTTCGGATACTCCCACGGCATATATTGCTTATCGATAAACGAATAGGTCATCGATGCTCCATAATAGTTGTACTTGCTGCCCCAGCCACGTCCGTAATAGCCGGTTGCAAACCAGCGCTTGTTGAGGTTGGCTGTAGTCTGCAGACTGAACTTGCTTCGCATGCCATCGAATTTGTTGTTAGAGAGCAAAGTATTGACGGGTGTGATATCCAGCTTGTTAGGATTGCCTCCTATCTCAATAGAGTTCTCTATGAGGGCATTCAGACCAATCATAATATACTTAAAGCCCTTGATGTTCTGGATATTCTTCACGAAACTACCCATAGAGTTCTCGCTCTTCGTAAGTTCCACTTGACGATATTGGTTCCAGAACGACTTACCGCGCATACCGGCATCCGGTTCACGAACCTCCGTACGCTTACCTCTGAAGAGCTTTTTGGGTAGCTCGTCAAACGAATAACCCGTCAGGCGAGTCGTACGAATAGCAATGGCCTTTCCTATGAACTTTGCAAATTTCAACTCCGTAATCATGTCATCGCGTGTGAGCACCCACTCACCATTGTCAAGCTGTTCGAACTCCTGTTCAACACGCAGATTCTCCACGTAGTTAACGGAAGATTGTTTGGGCAAAGTCAGTTCGCAGCGGCGCACATGATAGGAGGAGTCCTTGAGGATATAGATATCACCACGGAAACCAAAATCCATCTGGTTGTTAGGAAGGAAATGTAAGTGGATACATGAGTCACGATCGATCTTCAGCGTATCCTCAATATAAAACCGGTAGAAGCTGATCGCATCTTTTCCGATGGGTGATGTAAACGGATACTGTAACAGACGGATCTGGTCTTCATAAAGATCGACAGAAGTGAACACATCCTTCATGATGACGTTCAGGAAATCACCAGTCTGAAACAGATCATTGACACCTGATGACTGCTGACCTTTGATGATGACCTTCTTCGACTGTGGATCCTTACGATAAACGGTCTCAGATACTGTCTCCTCAACACTGATCGGCAGAATCATCTTATTATTATATTTGCACAGTTCCACCTGATCTAACAGCCAAGGTGTGCTGGAGTAAGGTTTCTTCTCCAGACGGCTAGGCGTCAGATCATTCGCAGCCAGTGTCATCTTCTCGTACTTATCGAACTTATAATAGTCGTGGTTCGCCAGGTCTGTCTGTTTCTTGGCTGCAATCACCTTCTTCATCAATTCCACGGCTGGATTATTCTTACGACTGTATTTGCCTTTTGGGGCTCTGATCGTCACCTCGGCCAACTGCTGTCTGTCGGGCTGCAAAACGATATCCTGTTTGCTGGAGGTCTTACTATTAACATTAATGACCTGTGTCTTATAGCCCACAGCACTGAAAGAGATAGCCCATCCCTCGTGCCTGCCAATAGCATATTGACCGTCGATATCAGAGATGACGGCAATATTATGGCCTTTATATATAACGCTGGCATAAGGGATGCTTTCACCGGTTTCTCCATCGGTGATAGTTCCCTTAATCTGCTGAGCGCTCAATGGCAGGCAAGACAGCAAGAGGACGATAAGACTAAATATATGCTGATGTCTGATCATTTAAACTGGAATCCTGTGAATGTATATTCTGTGTAACCGGCACGTTCGTTCATACGGAGTGACTTCAACTCTGACGTTTTGGTATCGATAGTCATGACAAACGAAGAGAAAAGCATTCTGCGGGCAGCCTTTTTGCTGTCAGCTTGTGGGGTAATTGTTAATACGAGGTTACCACTCTGTTTAGCGACTGTCAGGTCACCCAACTTGGAAATATCTTTCTGTCCTCCAGAGAGAATGCTCTCAAAAACGGTCTGGAAAGTGGTAAACTGCACGTTCTTCTGACTGCTCGTCACATGTTTCTTGCCTTTCACAACCATCGTGAAGGTACTACCTTCCATCAATAGCTGGTCTTTACCGCCGTCCATCACAATGCTCACGGTAGCAGGGCGCTTCATGGTGAGAGTACCCTTATCGGTCACATCTTTGGCGACAGCCTGTTTATGAGTGGTCTTTGTGACTGCTGCTGTCACATTGCTGGCATTCTTATAACGAGCTACTGCCTTCTGGAAATCAGCCTGTTGGGCTACGCTAATGGTCAATTGACACAGCAGTGTCAGTATCAACAAAAATCGTTTCATAATCGTCTTTCCTTTCTTTATTATTCTGTTACAATCTTATTTATGTATTCTGTTCCTAAAATCTCTTGACAGGTTAAAAGAGCGGTCATGCTCACACCCTCCAGTCCGTGCAACATCAGGTTCTGGCCTGTCAGTAGCAGATTGGGGATAGGGGTACGGGGTGAAAGCATGGTAATAACCAGGTTACGACAATCCCTTCTCACACCATAGGCTGATCCGTTTGGAGTCAGCGTATAGTCGCGATAAGTAAGTGGCGTACTGGTGTAGATCCCACTAACCATCTCATGCAGTCCGGGAATCACCGTCTCTGCCAACGCAATACACTCGTCGGCAAACCGTTCCTTCAATGCAAGATAGTCAGCGCCTCGGTGACCAATGTGTGTGTCGGCCCAAGGTTCACAGACACGCCAAGGCATAGGTGTAAGCAGATCTATCTGTGTGGCATAATCTCCTTCTTCTGGTACACGACAGCTGATCATCAGGCCACTCACACTATCTGTCTCCTCATAGAACGTCCACACGTTTGGTTGGCGATACACGAACTTATTATGATTGAAGTATGGGAGTGTATCGGGTTTAAGAACCAATGAGGCAGTGAAGATACCAAAGGTATTTTCCATGTTGCTCATACGACGGCGGAAGAGTTTGCGTAATACAGCAGAATCCTTCACCATTCCAAACGTGAGCGATGGATAGATGTCGCTGATAAAAATGTCACCTTCATAGGTCTCACCATTCTTGCAGCAGACGGCAGTGATACGGCCATCTTTCTCTATAAGTTCCTCTACTTCTGCCTGACAGATAACCTCCCCTCCAAAATGACGGATATCATCAATCAATGACTTGACAATGAGGTTGCCATCACCTTGCAGTCGCCAGCTGCTCTGGATAAAACTACTATTTCCGTGGGCAAAGGTGAAGAGGGGTAACGATGCTTGGCGCAGTTCCATCTTCAGAGCCGAACCCGAGAGCACATTAATCAGCAAGGGGTCGTTGAAGGTGCGTGTCAGATAATCATAGGCACTGACACCGAACAAACGATAGGCATCATTGGAACCAAAAGACACAGCCTCAGATTCCTGAAGCGTCTGCACATATTGTTGTAAAGCTTCTCTCTCCTGAGGGAAACGTACGGACAACTTGTCAACAAACTGGTCGTAGCCTTCAGCAAAAGCAAAGGTCTCATCACCGATGGTCACCAGATCAAAGCCCTCAGGATCAAGTCGGCGCCAAGGCAACCGCATCAATCCTAAATGAAAGAAAATCCGGTTCAGTGTCTGCCCTTCTCCCAGACCACCCACATAGTGCAGGCCAGTGTCGAAGGCCTGACCCTTACGTTGATAGCTCTGGATGCAACCACCAGGCTGTTGCTGACGTTCGAGTACTAATACCCGCTTGCCAGCCTTGGCCAGCAGGTGAGCGCAGACCAGTCCGCCGAAACCGCTTCCTATGATGACTACATCGTATCTCATGCCTCCTTATTTCGGTTAAGCCATCGATAGACGGCAGGTTGTAAGACATATGAGAGAATCACTGCAGAGAGTAGTCCCACGAGTGTGGAGAATCCCACTGACTTGATAGCGGGATGCACAGCGAATACCATGCTACTGACAGTGACGATAAGAGTGACGGCACTGAAGAAGATAGCCGTTTTATGATATGCGAGCTTCTGACTGTTATTATCAGTCAGTCCGTTCATGACGAAGATACTGTAATCTACACCTATACCGAAGATAAAGGTAGAGATGATGATATTAATCAGATTAAAGCGCATGTCGAACAAAACCATTGCGCCTAATACAATCATCCAACTGAGCAGGATTGGCATGAATCCAAGAACAGTGTTTTTGATATTGAAATGGAAGCTGATCAGTAATACTAGGAATACGAACAGCATTGAGATCCACTGGAGCACACTGAAATCCTCACTCATCTGAATCAGCGTGTCTGTCGTATAATAATAGGTGTCGAGAACCAAGAGATGAGGATCCTGTGCAATAGCATCACAGATGCGTATGTAGTCGCTCTCGCTACTACGCACAGAGTCGTTGGCACAGCGCACAGAAGTGAAACACAGGTAGTCACCGTTGTAACTCTGTTCCATCAACGTCGATTGATAACCTTCAGGAATGATGCCTGCTCCATAGAGTGAATCAGGCTCATAGTCAGCTTTAGCAGCTTCGAAGAAATTCTCGAAGGCATTGGCGTTCAGTCCTGCCTGTGGGGCTGTCTCTGCGATGAGACGGCGCACTGTAGCGAGACGCTCATCGGTCCAATAGTGTTTCCAGGCATCGATTCGTACCTGTTGTTCTTTCATAGGCACGAAGATCTGACTGGTATGTGTATAGCTCTTCACAAGTCCGAGCTTTTGCAGTGAGTCGAGTTTACTATCGAGGACACCGAAGTTCTCAATCGCTTCCTCCATGGTCTTGCCCTCACTGGCAAAGTATTTCTGTTTGTCACCCGTATAGGTCTTTTCGCGTAACAGGTTTTCTGAATATTCAGTCATCTCCTCCAGATAACCGAGGTTATGCATATCGGCATCGAAACGGGTGCCACCATAGAAATAGGCACCAATGCAGACAGCCATCACCACGATGATAACAGCTATCAGACCACGTTTGCGATCTACGGGGTAGGTGTTGATACGGTCAATCAGTGCAAAGGCTTTCTGATTAACCTTATTGGTTTTAGTGTTCAGCAGTTGAGGCAGATATGTCAGGCTGAACAAGGTTGTGCCAAGGATGGCAAAGGCTGCAAAGAGACCAAAGTCCTGCAAGAGATCTGTCTGAATGAAAATCAATCCGGCAAATGAACCGATGGTTGTCAGACAGCCCAACCAGACTGGCTTTACTTGATCGCGCAGCAGTTGTGTGACATCCCCCACATATTTGAAATGGGTTAATACATGGAGAACATAACTAAGTGCTACACCGAGTACAATACCTCCAATGCCAAGTGCCAACAGTGAAAACTGGCCTTTCAACCAATACATCAAAGCCAGGCCAAAGAATGTACCGAAGGCAACAGGCAACAACAGCAAAGGTATGGTGTTCCAATTACGGAAACAGATAAAGAGGAACACTAACACGAGAATCAGTGCACCTGTGATGGTGGTTGTCAGGTCGTGTTTAATCTGTGTAGAATTATAATAGCCACTAGCAGGCGTACCATGATAACTGATACGTACGTCAGGATGGCTTTGGGCATATTGTTCCATCTGCGTGTTCAGCATCTGGAAAAGGGTAGAGCCCTGTCCGGTATTCGTTGATGAGAAACGAGGTGTGATAAAAGCGATACAGACGGTTGAATCGGGCACAAAGAAATGTCCTTCTATGGTCTTGTATGAACCGCTGCCTGCATCAAGCAGGGGCATCAACTGCTCTGCCAGAACCGTTCTCATACCTATAGGATCCATCTGGATGAGTTCAGGGAACATCTCACCGAACTCACTTGTCAGGTCCTCATGGTTTTGCTGCATCTGCCGGAGCATGTGCTCACGGGTCAACAGCGTATCGAACCTGGCATAAGCCGAGGTGTCGATGTAAGCGGGGAAATGCCCACTCATGTAATCCACGCCATCCATCATCAGGTCATCGGGCAGACGATAGAATACGTCGCCGATGGTCTGACTGACGGAATCACGTAGTAACAGCGAATCGATAAAACTGTCGCAGGTCTCCATCAGACGCTCAGGGTCTTTTCCTTCGAACAACAGGAACGTCTTATCTTTGATCTTCAAATTGGCAAAAGCTAACTTGGTGGTGCCGTCTTCGTTTTTCGACGACGGCATCAACTTGTTAATGTCTTCTTCCAGATGAATCTGCATGGCAAAATAGCTAAAGAAGACAAATAAGACTATCATCGAGAGCCAGCAAATGGTCCGATGACTGCGGAAATACTCAGAGAGTCTGATGAATAGCTGGGTCATTATTTCTCGAGGTGCTGCTCAATGTAATCGTAGAGGTCGTTGAAAGTCTTCATCTTTGGCAGATCCTCTGCGGGAATAGTGATCTTGTAGGTGTACTGTACCAAGGCTACGAGATCCACCAGGTTGATACTGTCGAGCTGGAGTACTTCTTTCATAGAAGCCTCAGGAGCGAACTCACTCTTCTCGATTTCGAACTCTTCTTCCAACAGGTCGTTTACCTGCTCAATAATTTCATTGCGTGTCATAATTTAAAAAATTGGTTATTATAAATTTTTGATAATCAGTGATGAATTGGTTCCTCCAAAGCCAAATGAATTGCTGAGGAACATGTCGAAGTGGGCTTCACGTGTCTCAGGAATCACGTTGATGCAAGCGGTATCCTCATCAGGATTCTCGAAGTTAAGAGAGCCGCCAATGAAGTCATTCTTCATCATCAGAATAGAATAAATCAGCTCTGAAGCACCAGCCATCCACATCTCATGACCTGTCTGGCTCTTGGTAGAGGTTACAGGTACACGGTAGTCGCCGAATATGTTAGCAATGGCGAGGGCCTCACGTCCATCACCTGCATGTGTGGAAGTAGCATGAGCATTGATATAGCCGATGTCACGAGGATTGATTCCTCCATTCTTCAGACAGAGCTCCAGCGAGCGGGTCGGACCTGCCACATTAGGTGTAGAGATATGGTCGCCGTTGCCAGAAAAGCCCCAGCCTACAATCTCTGCTAAGATGGGAGCACCACGCTTAACGGCATGTTCGTAACTCTCAAGTACGAGGGTGGCAGCACCACCGCCAGGAACCAGACCATCGCGATCTCTATCGAATGGACGACTGGCTTTAGTAGGTTCGTCCTCACGGGTGGAGAATGCCATCAGGCCATCGAATGAAGCAACACTAAACATGTTTGCCTCCTGAGCACCACCACAAATGATGCAATCCTGCAGACCATCCTTGATGAGCAGATAGCCCAAGCCCACAGAGTGAGAGCCAGAGGCACAGGCTGCAGATGCCGTCAGGTTAATACCTCTCAGATGGAGCAGAGTGGCAAGGTTCATCGTCACTGTAGAGTTCATCGACTGGAAGATAGCACCACTACCACAGGCAGCAGTAGAACCAGCCTGACGGAACTTGTCGAGTGCCTGCATGGTGGCCTCGGCTACAGAGTCATTACCATAGATTACTCCTACTTCATTCTGATCGAGGAAGTCCTGATCAAGCTTAGCGTGCTCCAAGGCCTGGATGGTGGCCAAATAGCCATACTGTGCCTCTTCAGGCATCAGCTTACGCAGGTCGCGACTCAGATATTTCTTCAGATCAGCCTTGGGCACATCGGCACAGAGGGCAGAACGGAAGCCGGCATCCTTACGAGCCTGACTAAAGATAATACCACTTTTTCCTGAATACAGTGACTGGCGAACTTCGTCGAGGTTTGTGCCAAGGCACGACCAGATACCCAGTCCTGTGATTACAACTCTTCTTTCCATTTTATTCTCAATTAATTGTTATTTCCTATTTTCTTAGTGAAGCAGCGACGGCGTTTGACGTAGGATGGCTTCAACGGTTTCCACTGTGTCAACTCACGTACATTATCCTCCAACTGTGGACCCGTCTCTGCCCATTTGATACCAATTTTATTATAAATAGGTATCAAGTCATCGAAGAACATCGCGTTCACTCCGAGTCCTTGATAGTCAGGGCGGATGGCGATCAACAACATCTCGGCACACTCCTCATGCTTCCACAGCAGAGCGCGCAACAGATGAAACCAACCGAAAGGCAGCAGCCGACCCTGCGACTTCTGTATAGCCTTTACAAGACTGCCCATCGTAACAGCTGCACCGACAACCTCATCCTTATCATTTACGATGATAGGAATCAGTTGAGTGTTGATCAGAGACACATATTTCTGAAGGAAACTGTCAACCTGTTTGGGTGAGAGCTCCGAGAATCCGAAGATAGACTCGTATGCCTGATTTAGCAAACGGAACACCTGATGACCATATTCTCCCCTGATCTGCTTTTTGGTTCCTTTGATAACGCGCAATCCGATGTTGTCCTTAGCATACTGGGCCACCCTGGCATAGCGAGCAGGCACTTCCTCTGGAATATTAATACGTACCTGCAACCAATCCACCTCCTTAGTAAAACCCAATGCTTCCATGTGATGAGGGTAATAAGACGGGTTGTAGATGGCTGTCATCGAACCATTCAGATGGAAGTCCTCTACAAGCATACCCTCCTTATCAAAGTCGGTCACACCTAAAGGACCATGAATGTCCGTCATCCCAAAATCTTTTCCCCAGACCTCAACAGCTTCGAGCAAGGCACGTGAAACGCTCATATCATCAATGAACTCAATCATCGAGAAACGCACGTTGTTGGACTTCCATTTGGCGTTGGCCTTACGATTGACAATACCAACAATACGACCTACTGCTATTCCGTCCTTATAGGCTACAAACGGCTGGATGTCGGAAAATTCCAATCCCGGATTAGTCTTAATGTCAAAAAGTCCGCGTACGTCACTCTCAAACTCTGGCACGTATTGTGGACAGTTGGCATAGATCTTCTTCACCACGTGGATGAAGTCGCCCATCTCTTGCTGGCTGTTTACCTTCTTGATTGTTATCTCATCCATCATACGGCCATTTTGTGTTCTGTACGATACTCCATCGGGGTCATCCCTGCCTGTTCACGAAAATATTGTCCAAAGAACGAAGAGTTGGGGAAGCCCAAACGATTAGAAATCTCCTTAATGCTCAGATCGGTACTCTTCAACAAAGCATAACAATCTTGCATGACGTATTCTGTAATCCAACGCATCGGATTCTTACCGCTTACCTTTTTACAAACTGTCGAAAGGTATTTCGGTGAGATATTAAGCTTGTCGGCATAATATGATACTTGCTGACGCTTCAACTCTTGCTGAGACAGCAGTTGCAAAAATCTATTGAAAAGGTCTTTGTCATGGGTAGTTGAGGAATCATCGGTAGAAGTCATTTCTTTATGCTGAATCAAACCTTCACAGATCATCAATAGCATCGTACGCAGGAACGAGGTCATCATTTCACGGAAGAGTACGGGAGGCGTTGCAGCTTTGAAAAGACTACGGGCATATATCTCTATACCATTTACCCAACCAGCTTCTTCCACGACATATATCTCCTTCATGTACATCGCCTTGTTCCAAATATTAATCTGTCCGGCAAGTACCGTTTTCAACGTCTTGTCAGATACGAGCAACACACCTGCATCCACATCGGTACTGACCATGATGGGTTGTACCACCTTGCCTGCAGGTATCAGTAACAGTTGTCCTGGTCTCACCTTGATTTGTTGGTTGCCACCCACTTCCACCAGAATTCGTCCTTTTCGACAATGGATAATGGTATTATACTCTTTCCTCATTTTCGAGAGGTTTGCTATCTCTCGGATATTGTCTAGAAAGAGCGCATCATCTTCAGTAGTTTGTAATAAACCAACGCCAGGAATAGGCACTCCTCCGTCGTTACTCAAAATCACTTTGGTATCACCCATACGTTATCTTAAATCTTTTCGGCTGCAAAATTAGATATTTTTGCGCAATAATCGACGTCGTATAATTCGCACTTTATGTTCATTTTGTTCTTTTTAATACAAAATGAACATAATATGGGATAAAACCAACCTTTTTAATCATAAATCTCGTCAACGAAATTCTGACGAAATGTCCAAAAAAAGAAACCGCAGCCTCTTGATTTGACGACTGCGGTTTCTGATTCTATCATTTTAATCTTATTACTTCCAGGGGTTCTCGTAGCTGACGGGACCGTTCTCGAGCTTCTGGCAGCTGAGCAGGATCTCCTCGTAGTGCTCCTCACCGTCTGCCCAGTACTCCTTGTAGTGTACACAGTAGCAAGCAGTACCCTTCAGGGTCTTCATGGCTGAACCGTCCTTGGTGTTCTCAAACGATACCTCCAGGTCATGGGGGGCAGCCGGATCAAGCATCCAAGCCAGCAACTCGGGGTTACCATCGTTCAGGGCCTTTACGCGAATCGTGATCTGTCCGCCGCGGACGATACCTGCTACC
>ONAE01000148.1 GCA_900315695.1 uncultured Prevotella sp.
CAGCCGCGACCGGAAGCCTGGGCAATATCCGTCGGGCGGTCCGTTGGCTCATCTCATCGACCTGTGGCATTGTGGGGCTCCATCTATCGATGTGCTGGGTGTGGATATCTACGACAAGGGCATCAAGTCGTGGCTGGCGAAATATCACCTACCCAACAATCCGCTCTTCGTGCCTGAGATACGCCTGGAAGATAAAGACGCGATGTATGCTCTCTACGCCTTCGGGCATCATGGGGCGATGGGGTTCTGTCCGTTCAGCATCGAGGACTATCCGCTCACAACGACTTCCAATGCCAACGACTGGAAGCAGATGGATCTCTCGCAGGACGATCAGCTTAATGCTTTCTCGTCGGTAGGCTCTTCGCTGTCACCGCTTGTGGCATCCTATCAGCTGTTGCGGCAGACAGAGCCGTTGATTCTTGAGCGACAGGGCACGAAGGAAATGGATGCCGTGCTGCTCGACAACGAACAGCGTGAGGCTGAGATCGTCACTGCTGATGGGATTCGTCTCACCGTCAAACATAGTTACTCGCTGGGTTGGGAACCTGGTGCGAAGGATGCGGAATGGCCAGAGACGGCTTGTATCATCCTTCGGCTGGGTAAAGAGGATTACCTGGTGATAGGCAGTGGGGTGGTGGTTACCTTTCAGCAGCGCATCGGGTTAGCGAAATGCGAGGAGGTGGAGATCGTTGATGGCAAACAGCGCATCATCCGTCACCTGAATGGCGACCAGACGCATCAAGGTCGTCATGTGCGCATACCCGTAGGAGCATTCCAGATTCAACATTTCAAATTATACAGATACTTTGCGGAGAATCTGTAGGTGATGGCTTCCTCGCCTCGCCGCGAGATTACTGATACTTTGTGAATTCTTAATTTGCAATTTGTTTCTTGATCATATGTCAGAAGTATCAGTATGTTGTGACTGCAAAGATACGATATAGACCCAAATGAAGAAGATTTTATATACGTTGATTTCTATGTTGATAGTAGCCTGTGGTAATAAAACAGGTAAGGCAGTAAGTGATACCGACTCTTTGGCTATTGATTCCGTTAATAGCTCTGTTGTTGACAAGCATTCAGAGACTTATATCCGCCAGCGCATCGATACTATCTACAAGTTTGTAGGCAAGATCACTATTGATGCCGACGGAAACCGGAATTATAATTATATGCCTTTCAATCTTGACAGCGCCTACTGTTCCGTACGTTATTATACCCTCATGCAGGAGGCTTTGGAAATCTGTGAAGAGACGGGTGACATCCTCTACGACTACGATTATTGGGTACGCGGACAGGATATCTCTGATGACTGGAGCTACAAGGTGACAAAAGTCTATAACGTCACAGACTCAACGGCTCTCGTTGACATGGTCATCCACAATTTCAGCGATATGGAAAACACGATTGCTCTGCGTTTTGAATGTGATGAATGGTATATTGATGATTTCAGTCCTTCTGATGACGGCGAGGATGACAAGGCATATCTCCGTCGTACGATCAAGGGAGGCAAGGAGGCTCATGAAAAGGCAAAGATGCTTGCAGGCAGTTGGGGCTGGGTAGGCAAAGACAGTCCTGAACTGTTGCTGGATATGGAGATGACCGCCAAAGGACTGAGGGCAAAACAGTGTGATGTCTATCGCATGTATGGTTTCGACCATACCACGATTACCTTCGATGGCGAGCACCTAACTGTGAATGAGGGCGCTGATGACGAGCTCTCTCCTGAGAACCAGATCCGTTTGTTCCTCCATCTTGACCAGAATGGCGATTTGGTGGGTGACTGTACCATCAGCCACCGTCTGGCCAGCAAGGGATATGATGGTCCCATCAGGTTGCGCAAGGGATATTTCTACTATCGTGACGGCGTCTAGCTATTGGCATGTGGAGGCGAGTTTCTGGCAACCCAGACAACCCTTGCAGAACAGAATGTTCTTGCCAACGAGTGAAATCTTCTCCACCTCGTTTCCTGCAGACTTGGCACCTTCCACAAACTGGTCGGCGAGCATGTCGCTGTTTGAGTCCCGTCTAAGGCTCGTAGAAATCATCAACCTCTTTCATTGACAGTAGGAACTGGTGCAGATCTTGGTGTAGCTTATCTTCAAATTGATCTATTGTATCTCTTAAACTTTGTTGTAATTGAGGGCAAAGTTATTAATTTTTGCCCGAATTTGACTACTTTTGTGCCAACAATTAGGATTGTTTATGAAGATATGATAGAAATTGAACTGAAATATATGAAGAAAGTATTATTGTTTTTCTCCCTTGTGTTTGCAATAGCTGCACAAGCAGACGAGAATCCTTATATCGCAGAAGGCACTTGGACGAATCCGAGGACAGAAAAATCGCTGCTGATGAAGAACTTCAGTACGAATGATGATGCCCTCACCGGACGTATTGATGTGACAGACTATCTTGACTACGAGGATCCGCAGAATATCGGGCGTGAGTATGCTTATTCCATCTGGAATCCCCGCTATGGCTCTATGATGGGAGGCAACGTAAAGTTCCGTGGAGCAGGCAAGTACAAACTGCATTTTGAGATTTCCTACATAGCAGATGTGGATTTGCCAACCAGTCGTTTGCCCAGCTCATAGGCATTTATATATACATGGCTAAACCTAAACCTTAAACCTGTTTTTTCTTGACCGAATATGATAATATTGGGAAATTATGAAATGATGAGTAGTGTTGTGATAGCCATATTCCTGTTGAGCATCGGGGCCAGTTTTGTGCAGCGCACTACCGGCTTCGGCTTTGGCATCTTCATTATGACAATGCTGCCGTTCTTCCTGCCTACATACGGCGAGGCCACAACGCTTTCTGGACTTCTGGCCATTACCACCTCGGCTGTCATCGTGTGGCGAATGAGAAGCTATGTCACTTGGAAACGACTTTGGCCGATATTGCTGACGTTTATTATTGAAACGGATCTTGGGTATGGCTCTCATCCTTATCAGCATTTATTTTGCGCTGTTCAGTCAGAAGATAAAACTGCCGACAACGAAGAAAGTACAGGTTGGTGCAGGAACACTGAGCGGACTGATGGGAGGCTTCTTCGGCATGCAAGGCCCGCCAGCCGTGCTTTATTTCATACAGAGTGAGCCTTCGAAGGAACATTACATGGCGATGGCGCAGACTTACTTTCTGATTGGCAATGTGATGATGACCTTTGTTCGCGCCTATAATGGCTTCTTTACCACGACCGTCCTGACTGACTACTGTTTCGGACTTGGTGGAGTCATCATCGGCACAATCCTTGGAGCCTACGTCTTCAAGCGCATTCCCAATCGCATTTTCCGATACATCGTTTATGCGTATATCGCCATAAGCGGCGTGATTATTCTAATGACAAATTGAAATGGCAATACAGGTGACATATAGGAGAACCAGGAGGCTGTCGATGCGCATTGTGAAGAACGGCGATGTGCATGTGTCGGCACCCATTGGCATGCCTAAGAAGGAAGTGGAACGATTCATTGAGGAACACCGCGAGTGGATAGCCGAGGCACGTAAGAAAACCTACGATAGCCAGAAGCGCAGGGCTGACTTTTATAACCAGTTGCCGCTAAGGACGAGGGAACAGGCCGACGATGCCCTGCGGCGACTGAAAGCCCTGATAGAGCCGATGGTGGAGAACCACTCCAAGGAGATGGGCGTGAAGCCGTCAGCAGTCCATTACAAGGCGATGATTTCACGATGGGGTGTCTGCAACGTCAGGGACAAGTCCATCTGCTTCTCGGCCTATCTGCTGCTGTTGCCGGAATGGTGTGTCGAGCATGTGGTGGTTCATGAGCTTTGCCATCTGTTGGAACCCAGCCATAATGCCCGTTTCCATGCATTGATGGGCAAGTTCTTCCCCCGTTGGAAAGAAGCCAAAAAGGCTGCGATTAAGCGAGTGAAGATTGGAGCTTGATTCTGGGTGTAAAGTTACGAATTATTGATAATTCTTTGTTTTTTTGCCCCCAATATTAAGAATAAATCTGAAAAACTGATG
>ONAE01000126.1 GCA_900315695.1 uncultured Prevotella sp.
GCCCGCGATGTTGAGGAACTGGATCATGAAGATCTTCCATCCGGGCATCACGATGTAGTCCAGCCCATCGGCCTTGCTGACGGCGGGCGTCACGCGGTCATCGGGGCCGAATACGCGCTCAACAAAACGGCCGTAGAGGAAATAACCGATAATCAGAGCAATAATGCTCAATGTAAATGAAATCATTCTCTTGTGTTGATTTTAATAATGTTTGTTTCTTTCCATACTCTCTTTTGTCATTCCAGCGGTATCTCCGAATGCTGCACGGCCAGCGGCAGGTCCTTCTGCGAGAGGTAGAACATGTAGAGGATGACGGGCTGCGAGGTGCGGATCAGTTCTTCACTCGTCACCTGCTGCACGGGATTGTCCTCCTGTGCCTTGGCTTCCTTACATGCTGTCAAGCCTAATGTTGTGCCACAAAAGACCATGGTAAGCACCATTGGTCGGGTGGCGGCCAGCATCCATAATACCTTCTTTTTCATATCTTCACAAACAATTATGTGATCATGCTTTGAAAACTTCTTCACCATCAACGATGGTGGCAATGATGTTGGCCTTGCCTACCTTCTCAATGTCGTCGTGATGATGTTGCCAAGAATAATTGATTGTTTCATTGTTTCTTTTTATTAGTTTGTTATATTTCTAGTTATTAATTTCAAGAATATTTTATTCCTTTGGCTGCAAAGATAACTAAAAAATTCGATTCAGCGAAGAGAATACAAAGAAATTTGCATGCTCGCCTCTTTTTTATCAGGTGATCACGAGACAAATTATCAGCATTTCTTTTGCTTTTATCGATTTATTTTGTATCTTTGCAGCCAGAACCGTCAACCGAGATCATAAAGACCTGAGATATGAAGCGAATTGTTCTATGCATAACCATCCTGATTAGCCAGCTGATGCTGACAGTAGAGGCACAGGCTATCAACTATAAAGAAAAGGACACAACCGCCGCCCGCCTTTCCATCGAATTCCGACGACTCTACATCGACGGCGACGAAGCCAAACTCTACAATAAGGCCGAAGAGCTATTCGACTACATCAAAAAACAGCCCCAGTTCGACCATCACCTCTATTACTCGACTCTTATCGACGTGGTGTCGTTTGACATGAACAACGGCCACTACTACCGCGCCATGCAGAAGGCCCGTAAGCTAGTGGCGGAGATGAAAGAGAAACAGCACACCGAAGAATACTATAACGCCAGCTATCTGATGGCGATCATCTACTGGTATCGTAACAATATCCCCATCGCCTCGAAATACTTCGACCAGGCTATCAAGGAGATTCCCAAGGAGAACAAGATCGACCTGGCGACCATCTACACCGACTATGCCAACATGATGACCGATGAGGATCCGAAGAAGGCGATGGAACTGGTGAATAAAGCCTTGGAGCAGAGTGGCACCTACAGCTACCGCCTGACCTATGCCCTCACAATGAAAGGTGTGATTGCTTTTGCCCAGCGCGACGGGGCCACCGTGCTTGACTGCCACCGCCAATACTTCGACCTGAAAGCGCATAACAAGCCTGACCAGATCTGCGACATGTATGAGAGTCATCTGGTACTGGCGGCCATGACGGTGAACGGGCATGCCAAGGAGGCGATGATTGAGAGTGAGAAGGATCTGGATGAATCCGACCGCTATGCCATCCAGCTGTCGATCTGCGACTATATAGGTGACAAGGCTATGGCCTATGAGATCCTGAAGAAACTGACAAAAGAGGAGGAGAAACTGAACAACCTGATCATGGAGGACGACATCAACGAGATGAACTCCGACCTGCAGGTGGTGGAGACGAAGCGCGAGATGGGGCGCAACTGGATCATCTTCCTCGTGGTGATGTTCATCCTTTCCATGATCATCATCGCCTGCCTCATCGTTATCATTGTCAGCCGCCGCCGTTCGCTCCAGAGAATGCGCCAGCACAACACTGAGCTGACCAAAGCCAAGAACCGTGCCCAGGAGAGCGACCGCATGAAATCTATCTTCATCCGCCATGTTAGTCATGAGATCCGTACCCCGCTGAATATCATCACCGGTTTCACCCAGGTGCTGAACAGTCCGAACTACAAGCCCTCGGAGGAAGACCGTCAGGACATGATGCGACGCATCTCGGAGAACACGGAACAGATCACGCAGATCGTCAACGAGCTGTTGGATATGGCAGACACAGAGAGTATGACCGTGATTGAGCGGACTGATGAGACCACCGCCAGCGACCTCTGTCAGAAGGCGATTTCCGAGAGTAACATCGCACCGACGGCACGAGTGGACTTCAGGCTGCAGAACGAGGTGCCAGATACCCGACTGCTGAAGACGAGCACCACCAGTGTGGTGAAGATCCTGAAGAATCTGTTGCTGAACGCTATTAAGTTCACCAACGAGGGACAGATCACCCTGAAGGTGTCGATCGACGAGCCGAAAGGCCAGATATGTTTTGCCGTGATCGACACGGGCGTCGGTGTGCCAGAGGAGGCACGCGAGCGCATCTTCGAGCGTTTTGAGAAAGTGGACAGCTTTAAGGAAGGTATAGGACTGGGACTGTGCGTGTCGCGTTCTCTCGCCCGACGGATGGGTGGTGACGTGACATTAGCCAATTCGGGCAGTCAGGGCAGCACGTTCCTGCTGACCATGCCGTTATGATCTCACCCAACGGCACTAAGGTTTCATAAATACGAAATAGACGGCAGCCACCAGACAGAGAGCCGCAGCGGCATGGTTCCAGTGAAGTTCCTCATGCTGGAAGATGAAATTGGCGATCAGAGCAAACACCACCAGCGAGATGCACTCCTGGATCACCTTCAGCTGCACAAGATTGAACGGGCCGCCATTATCCACAAAGCCGATGCGGTTGGCCGGCACCTGACAGCAGTACTCAAAGAAGGCGATTGCCCACGAGAAGGCGATGACCAGGTAGAGCGGCCAATTGGAAGAGATGCCAGACTGTTGCAGACGCAGATGTCCATACCACGCAAACGTCATAAACACATTGCTCAGAATGAGCAGGAGGATTGTATATACACCATTCATCATAACGACAAGCAATTCTTAAAACGGCTGCTGATGGCACTGGGCACATGCCTGGCGCAAGATCAGAAAACGGAGCGGATCAAGTATATCCGCAAGTGCTATGCCGAAGCCAAGAAGAAGATTGACGCCAACGGCAAGAACGGGAAATCGCCCAAGGACATGCGAGTTATCATCAACAGACTGGAGGACGAGGATATCCCCCTTTACGATACAGAGCAGCTGGAATTCTTCTTCGATGAAAAGTTTGTGGACGGTCTGGCAACGAAACAGCCACCTTACTTCATCGTAGAGAACTGGGGCAACCACGGCCATATCAGATACTGCGAGATGCTGCTCGACCCCAAGGATCATCAGGTCATCTTCTGTTATATGAGAGGAGAGACGGATGCCGGCTTTGTGGTGGAGTCGCGCTACTACTACGATGCCAAGGGACAGTGCATCGAGCAAAAACACAACACTGACAACAGCTGGACAACCCCAGAAACGGAGAAAGAAAATGCGGAGTTCTACATGAAACTCTTCAGCAAGCTGACCTACAACGGCTACTTCACCCCGCTGGATCTCGACAAGCCGAAGAAGCCTACTACGCCAAAGACTGAGCGACTGAAGCATATCCGCGCCCTTTACGCACAGGCCAAGGAGAAATCGGCTGCCAACGACAAAAAGGATATGTCGAACGATCTGCATATCACTACCCACGACCTGGGTGACGACCAGCCTCCAAGGACGACAGAAAAGAGAATCTACTTCGACAAGGACGGCATCTATTTCATCAGTTGCACCAGCAAGTCGATGCAGTCTAACGGTTACAGCGAATATCTCTTCGAGCCAAAGACCAAAGACCTGATATTCTCCTACACACGAGGCACTGAGGAGGGACAGGTATATGAATGGCGCTATTACTTCGACGAGAACGGTGACTGCATCGAGACCAAGACCAATCATACCGACGAGACGGATGACGGCTTCTACGACAAGCGTGCCGCCAAAGACTTTCAGGCTATCTTCGAGATGTTGAATGGACATGAAAAATAAAAATAAAACGTTATGAGAAAGACCATTATTTCCCTTATCATGTTGACTATTGCTGCGAATATGGCAGCACAGGATTTCTTGAACAATTCGGAAATTAACAGACAATGGCGACAAAAGACCATCTCTGTGAAGAACGGTGGACAGACGCCCGACGTGGTGACACTGCTCAGAGCCTTCCACCAGACACTGCCCGCATGGGTGGTGGGCGAGGTGCTGAAACAGGCTGACCATCCTGCCAAGGGAACACGCCAGAGCGGAACTGCTTCGATCTGGGACGGTGAGGAGGATGACGACTACCGCATCCTTATTGATAAGAAGAACGGCTACGTAGATCTGGAGTCGGAGACGGACATCAACCAGATGATGGCATGCGTATGGCGCAAGGCCAACGGTCACAGGATCTTTGCCGTGAGTCTTTACGAGCAGCACGAGATGCCGCAGAATCTGCTGTGCTGGTATGACTACGATCCTGCCACACAGATGATGAAGCCCGAACGCAGTCCACTTGATGACTTCAAGCCTGTATCACCTGGTGCCACCGTGACATGGGACTTGCCCATGAAAGGCACAGACTTCCTGATCAGAGAATACTACCCGGGACTACCATCCATCACCCACGTCTATCATTGGGACAAGAAGCAGTTCCAAAGGGGTGAAACGCAGATGCCCAACTTCGAGTATATGCCCAGTGTGGGTGATACCCATGCCGAATATGCACGCCACAGCAAGCACGTATGGTCGCACTACGCCCTCGTTGACTTAACGGGTGAGGGATTGCCCGTCCTGCTGTTGGAAGAACGCGAAGGCGGAGAGATGACGGAACGTGTCATGCTGGCAGACTTTAAGGGCAGACTCAACATCATCGCCACTCAGTCAGCCCTTGGCGAAAAGATGAACGTGTACCAGTTGCCGCCACGGAAGGATAACAAGCGCGTAGCCGTACAGTATCGTGACATGGCTGGCGGATACTTTTACACAATCCTGACAGGCAACAACGTGATGTTCGTTGTCAGTGACCTGCCCAACTTCTCGAAAGCCAGCGACGAAGACACACGTGTGGTTTCGGTGGAAGCAGGCTTCGGCAGTGAGGATGAGACAACGGAGATCATCGATCAATTAGGTGACTGGATCGACCTGCCAAGCAAACTCGTATGGCACAAACTGACCATCACTGACGAAGAAGATGGAATCTAACGCTTGATCATTGTCAAATCAACAACAAATAGATTGCACAAATCGACCGTTCTGTGCACATTTTGGTCGATTTTGTGCAATTTGTTTGGCTGTATGCGTAAAAATAACTACCTTTGCACCCGATTTTTGCAAAAGGATATACATTATTAATTAATATTATGGCATTAAAGATTGTTGTACTGGCCAAGCAAGTGCCAGACACCCGAAATGTGGGTAAGGATGCTATGACAGCTGAAGGTACCGTAAACCGCGCTGCCCTACCCGCCATCTTCAACCCAGAAGATTTGAATGCCTTGGAACAGGCCCTTCGTTTGAAGGAGCAGAACCCAGGCTCAACAGTAGGAATCCTCACGATGGGTCCTCCACGTGCAGGTGAAATCATCCGTCAGGGACTTTATCGTGGCGCAGATACCGGTTGGTTGCTCACCGACCGTCTCTTCGCAGGTGCCGATACCCTCGCTACCAGTTACGCGCTGGCTACCGCCATCAAGAAGATCGGCGATGTAGATATCGTAATCGGTGGTCGTCAGGCTATCGACGGTGATACTGCTCAGGTAGGTCCTCAGGTGGCTCAGAAGCTGGGCCTCAACCAGGTGACTTATGCCGAGGAGGTGCTGAGTGTAAAGGATGGTAAGGCTACCATCAAGCGTGTGATCGACGGTGGTGTGGAGACCGTAGAGGCTCCTCTGCCTGTGGTCATCACCGTGAACGGAAGTGCAGCCCCCTGCCGTCCCCAGAACGCCAAACTGGTGATGAAGTACAAGCGCGCCACCTGTCCGATGGAGCGTCCTGCCGAGGGTACGGCTTATGACTATCTGTACGATGAGCGTCCTGAGCTGACACTGAACCAGTGGAGTGTTGCCGATGTGGATGGTGACGTGATGCAGTGTGGTCTGAATGGTTCACCCACGAAGGTGAAGGCCATCAAGAACATCGTGTTCCAGGCTAAGGAGTCGAAAACTTTGACGGCTTCAGATGCTGATATCGAGGGAATGATCAAAGAATTGTTGGAAGAGAAAATTATTGGTTAAGAGATATGAACAACGTATTTGTATATTGCGAAATAGAAGGTACTCAGGTACAGGAAGTATCTCAGGAGCTGCTGACCAAGGGTCGTAAGCTCGCCAATACACTGGGTGTGGAGCTCCACGCCGTAGTGGCCGGTACCGGCATCAAGGGCAAGGTAGAGGATCAGATTCTGCCTTACGGTGTCGATAAGCTGTTTGTGTTCGACGCTAAGGATCTGTTCCCTTACACCTCAGCGCCCCACACCGATATCCTCGTGAACCTCTTCAAGGAGGAGCAGCCACAGATCTGCTTGATGGGTGCTACGGTCATCGGACGTGACCTCGGTCCTCGTGTTTCATCGTCGCTGACCTCTGGTCTGACGGCAGACTGTACCGAGCTGGAGATTGGTCCGTATGAGGACAAGAAGGAAGGAAAGAGCTATGAGAACCTGCTTTATCAGATTCGTCCTGCCTTCGGTGGTAACATCGTGGCTACCATCGTGAACCCCGACCATCGTCCTCAGATGGCTACCGTTCGTAGCGGTGTGATGCAGAAGGCCATCTATGAGGGTGAGTGCAAGAAGGAGGTGGTTTATCCCGAGGTTTCTAAGTATGTCAGCCCCGAGGCATTCGTTGTGAAAGTACTCGACCACCATGTGGAGGCTGCCAAGCACAACCTGAAGGGCGCGCCCATCGTGGTGGCTGGTGGTTACGGCATGGGCTCGAAGGAGAACTTCGACCTGCTGTTCGACCTGGCAAAGGTGTTGCATGGTGAGGTTGGTGGCTCTCGTGCCGCTGTGGATGCTGGCTGGCTCGATCACGACCGTCAGATTGGTCAGACGGGTGTCACCGTTCATCCGAAGGTGTATATCGCCTGCGGTATCTCCGGGCAGATCCAGCACATCGCTGGTATGCAGGATTCTGGTATCATCATCTCTGTGAATAGCGACCCCGATGCGCCTATCAACAAGATTGCCGACTACGTGATTGTCGGTACCGTGGAAGAGGTAGTTCCCAAACTCATTAAATACTATAAGCAAAATTCGAAGTAATTATGGCAAACTATTATAGCGATCATCCTGAGATCGGGTTCTACTTGAATCGGGTTCTACTTGAACCACCCCCTGATGGCTCGTATCGTCGAGCTGAAAGAAAAGGGTTTCGCTGATGCGAAAGAATATGATTACGCTCCCGTTGACCTCGGAGATGCCATTGAGAACTACAAGCAGATTCTCGATATAACGGGCGACGTGGCAGCCAATATTATTGCTCCGAACTCGGAGGACGTTGATCTGGAAGGTCCGCACCTCGAGAACGGCCGCATGATTTACGCCTCGAAGACCTACGAGAACCTCGATGCTACACGCAAGGCAGGTCTCTGGGGCGTCTCGATGCCTCGCCGTTATGGCGGTTTGAACCTTCCGAACGCCGTTTTTTCGATGCTTTCGGAAGTGATTTCTGCTGCTGATGCCGGATTCCAGAACATCTGGTCGTTGCAGAGTTGCATCGATACGCTCTATGAATTTGGCTCAGAAGAGCAGCGACAGAAGTACATTCCCCGCGTCTGTGCAGGCGAAGGCATGTCGATGGACCTCACCGAACCAGATGCCGGTAGCGACCTCCAGCGCGTCATGCTGAAAGCCACTTACGACGAGAAAGAGCAGTGCTGGCGCCTGAACGGCGTGAAGCGATTCATCACCAACGGCGACTCTGACATCCACCTGGTGCTGGCTCGCTCGGAAGAAGGCACGAAAGACGGTCGCGGTCTCTCGATGTTCATCTACGACAAGCGTCAGGGCGGCGTCAACGTGCGCCACATCGAGCACAAACTCGGCATCCACGGCTCACCCACCTGCGAGCTGACGTACAAGAATGCGAAGGCAGAGCTCTGCGGAAGCACGCGTCTGGGCCTCATCAAGTATGTGATGGCGCTGATGAACGGTGCCCGTCTCGGCATTGCAGCACAGTCTGTGGGACTTTCTCAAGAAGCTTACAACGAAGGTCTTGCCTACGCCAAGGAGCGCGCTCAGTTCGGTGAGAAGATCATTAACTTCCCCGCTGTGTACGATATGCTGAGCCGTATGAAGGCAAAAC
>ONAE01000014.1 GCA_900315695.1 uncultured Prevotella sp.
GGTGATTCTGGCGTCTACTGGAATCGTCAACTCACTGATTTGGGGTTCGATTTATGGCGGATGGATCTGCGGAATCGGTATCCTGCTGATGCTGATCGTGTTCCTCTACAAAGCCTTTCACTGGAACGAATATGCCCGTGATAATAAGCAATATATCTGGATTATCCTACTGACGATAGCCCTATTATTCATTCAAATGTTACGAGCAAGATGACGATAAAAGAAGCACAAGAAGCGGTAGATCGCTGGATTAAGGAATATGGTGTGCGTTACTTCTCAGAACTCACCAATATGGCTGTTCTGACAGAAGAAGTAGGAGAATTGGCTCGTGTGATAGCCCGCAAATATGGCGATCAGAGTTTCAAAGAAGGAGAAAAAGACAACCTCGGAGAGGAAATGGCCGACGTGCTTTGGGTGCTTCTCTGTCTGGCAAACCAGACTGGCGTTGACCTCACTGAAGAGCTCCAGAAAAGCATCGAGAAGAAGACCCAGCGCGACTCATTAAGACATATACATAACAAAAAATTAATGGCATAAAGAATATGGCAGAACATCAAAATGATCACGAGCATCATCACCACCACCATGTGGAGATGCCCCAGAAAAGCAAGTACGAAGAGGCGCTTGCAAAGTATAACCTCGACATCACTGACGAGGAAGTGAAAGCAGCTGTAAAGCAGATTATCGCAGAGAAAGTGCATGAGAACGACACCCCAGAAGTGAAGCGTTTCCTGATGGGTAGTGTGGAACTGACAACGCTGAAAACCACCGATTCCGACGAGTCTGTTTTGGCTTTCACTGAACGTGTGAACCAGTTTGATACAGAGTATCCAGACCTACCCCACGTAGCAACCATCTGCGTCTATCCTCGTTTTGCAAAGGTCGTTTCTGAGACCCTTGAGGTAGAAGGCGTAGAGATTGCATGCGTATCAGGCTCATTCCCGTCTTCTCAGGCTTTGATTGAGGTGAAGACAGTAGAGACTGCATTGGCTCTGAAAGACGGCGCCACAGAGATAGATATGGTGCAATCGGTAGGTGCCTTCTTAGCAGGAGACTACGAGACAGTATGCGATGAAATCCAGCAGATGAAGGAAACCTGCGGTGACCATAAGTTGAAAGTAATCTTAGAGACTGGTTGTCTGAAGACAGCAGCCAATATCAAAACTGCTTCTATCCTCGCCATGTATTCTGGTGCTGACTACATCAAGACTTCTACAGGTAAACTCGAACCAGCAGCAACACCTGAGGCAGCTTATGTAATGTGTCAGGCCATCAAGGAATACTACGATGAAACGGGCATTCAGATTGGTTTTAAGCCAGCTGGGGGCCTTAACTCTGTGATGGACGCACTGATCTACTACACCATCGTTAAAGAGGTTCTGGGCGAAAAATGGCTCACTAACCAGTGGTTCCGTATGGGAACCTCACGATTAGCAAACATGCTGCTCAGTGAGGTCATTGGCGAAGAAGTGAAGTTCTTCTGATCAAAATGACAAAAAAGAATGGGGTTGCGGTTGCAACCCCTATTTCTTTGATTAAAAGTTTCGTTGTATCACATAATCCAGATAAGCGGAGAAGGCTTCCTTTAAGTCATCCTTCACATATTGATCAATATAAGTCTGCACGTCATTGCCAATCTCATTCATCTTCTGACGAGCATAATCAATACCACCATTCTGTTTGGTAAACTCCACGAGTACAGCGATTTCATCGCGATTGATCGTACCTGATTTCACCTTATGCGCCAAAGCATGCATTGCCTCATAGTCTGTATTATTATTCAAGGCATAGATGACAGGCAGCGTCAGTTTTCCTTCTACCATATCATTACCAGTAGGCTTACCGATTTCCTTTGATTCAAAATAATCGAAGATATCATCACGAATCTGGAAGATCATACCGATATTATGTCCGAAAAGACGGGCTTGCTCTACTTGTTCATCATTAGCACCAGCAGAAAGAGCACCCATCGCACCACAAGCCTCGAAGAGTGAAGCAGTCTTCTGATTAATCACCTGATAATAAACCTCTTCAGAGAATTCCTTATTCGAAATGTTCTGAAGCTGAAGGATCTCACCAGCAGAGAGTGTACAGCCTAACTTGGCCAAATACTGGATGATACGCTGATTATCGGTATAAGATACACTCAACAGGGCCGATGAAAGCAGATAATCACCCACCAACACAGCCACCTTATTATTATACATGGCATTCACTGAAGCCTGTCCACGACGTTCACCACTCTCATCCACCACATCATCATGCACAAGACTGGCTGTATGAAGCAGCTCCAGACCAACAGCAGAATGCAGAGTCGATTCATTGATTTCACCGATATTCAGAGCGGACAATAGCGTCATAATCGGACGCATACGCTTTCCACCACGCTGACGGATGTGTCCAAGCACCTGTCCCAGCAGTCCATCATCGCGTGTCAACACCTTTTCGAAGACCTGCTTAAAGTCTTCTAAATCCTTCTCAATTGGCTTCCTTATAAGTGATAAATAATCCATGAGCATATAATATTTGCGACAAAATTAGAAAAAAATTATGGAATTAGACTTTTTTTTTGTAATTTTGGGCGAAAATTTAAGAAAGTTATGCAGAAATTATTTCTTTTAGACGCTTATGCGCTCATTTACAGATCGTATTACGCCTTCATCAAAAACCCGAGAATAAACTCGAAGGGACTGAACACATCAGCTATCATAGGCTTCTGTAACACCTTGAATGAAGTGCTTCAGAAAGAGCAACCCACCCATATCGGTGTGGCCTTCGATCCTCATGGGCCAACGTTCCGCAGTGAGACTTACCCTGAATACAAAGCGCAGCGTGAAGAGACACCAGAAGATATTCGCAAGGCTGTGCCTATCATCAAGGATATCCTCAAAGCTTACCGCATCCCCATCCTTCAAGTAGATGGCTACGAAGCCGACGACGTGATTGGCACCTTGGCTACAAAAGCAGGAGCAGAAGGTATCAAGACGTATATGCTGACGCCAGATAAAGACTACGGACAACTAGTCAGTGAGAACGTATTCATCTTCCGTCCTCGTCATGGTGGTGGTTACGAGACGATGGGTCCGAAGGAAGTCTGCGAGAAATATGACATTCCATCGACAAATGCCGTCATCGATCTTCTGGCTCTTATGGGTGATTCTGCCGATAACTTCCCAGGATGTCCGGGGGTTGGGGAGAAGACTGCCGTGAAACTCATCAACGAGTTTGGAAGTATCTCTTCACTCATCGAACGCTCAGCAGAGATCAAAGGCAAACTTCGCGAAAAAGTGGAAGAGCATGTCGAGGATATCAAGATGAGTTACTTCCTTGCAACCATCAAAACTGATGTGCCTATCGAACTCGATATGGAAAGTTTGAAACTGGTGGAACCCAACGAAGAAGAATTAAGCAAATTGTTCACCGAACTGGAGTTCAAGAGCCTTGCAGACAGAATTCTTAAAAAGCCTCAAAAAAAGCAAATTCCTGCTAACGGGCAACTCGATCTCTTTGCAGAATTTCCCGTATCGGAGGTCGATGTTGGCAAAAATTCGAGTTTTGAGACGCTTAAAACGACTACTCACAACTATAAACTAGTTGATAATGAAGAAGATATGAGAAAATTGCGTGATTATTTCTTGACAAGCAAAATTCTCAGTCTAGATACGGAAACCACTTCAACCTCTGCCATTGATGCAGAATTAGTAGGTTTGAGCTTCGCCGTGAAGGAATTTGAGGCATTCTACATACCGATTCCGGCCAATCGTGAAGAAGCGTTGCGAATTGTTAATATCTTTAAAGAGGTATACGAGAACGAGCAAATTCTGAAAATCGGACAGAATCTGAAGTACGACCTTGAAGTGCTCCGCAACTATGACATCCATCTTGCAGGTCAGATGTGGGACACCATGATCGCCCACTATCTCATCCAACCAGAGTTACACCATAACATGGATTACATGGCTGAGATCTATCTCAACTATCAGACCATTCATATCGATGAGCTGATTGGCCCGAAGGGTAAGGGCCAAAAATCGATGCGTGACCTCCTACCCTCTCAGGTCTATGAGTATGCAGCCGAGGATGCCGACATCACCTTGCGCCTGAAGAACAAACTGGAGCCTGAGCTGAAGAAGTTTGAGTGCGAGAAACTCTTTTATGACATCGAGATGCCCCTGATGCCTGTACTCGCAGAGATGGAGATGAATGGTGTTTGCCTGGATACAGAATCACTGAAAGAAACGTCAAAGGTTTTGACGGATCGCATGAATGAACTGGAACAACGCATTTATGAACTCGCAGGCGAACCATTTAATATTGCATCACCAAAACAGGTGGGTGAGATGCTCTTTGATAAACTAAAGATTGTTGAAAAGGCAAAGAAAACCAAAACTGGCCAATATGTCACCTCGGAAGATGTGCTTCAACAGTTGCGCAACAAACATGAGATTATAGCAGATATCCTGGAACATCGGGGTTTGAAGAAACTGATTGGCACCTATATCGATGCGCTGCCTAAGCTGATTAATCCTCGTACAGGACATATACATACCTCATTCAACCAGACGATAACAGCCACCGGCAGATTGTCGAGTAGCGATCCCAACCTCCAGAACATTCCCATTCGTGGTGAGGATGGCAAGGAAATCCGAAAGGCTTTTATACCAGAACCTGGTTGTCTGTTCTTTTCAGCAGACTACAGTCAGATAGAACTGCGTGTGATGGCGCATCTGTCGCAAGATGAAAACATGGTGGAAGTGTTCCGTGAGGGAAAAGACCTGCATGCGGCTACTGCAGCGAATATCTATAAGAAGGATATCGCTGAGGTGACTCGCGATGAACGCACCAAATCAAAGCGGGCTAACTTCGGTATCATCTATGGCATCACAGTCTTTGGTCTCGCAGAGCGGCTGGACATCCCTCGCGATGAAGCCAAGATGCTGATTGATGGCTATTTTGCCACCTTCCCACAGGTTCATGACTACATGGAGAAATCAAAGGAGGTGGCCCGTCAAAAAGGATATGTCACTACCCTCTTCGGACGTCGCCGTTACTTGCCGGATATTAACTCCCACAATGCAACTGTCAGAGGTTTTGCTGAGCGTAATGCCATCAATGCCCCGATTCAGGGCACTGCCGCTGATATCATCAAGGTGGCGATGATTCATATCTTCAACCGCTTCAAAGCTGAGGGCATTCGAAGCAAAATGCTGCTTCAGGTACACGATGAACTGAATTTCTCCGTCTATCCTGAAGAGAAGGAAAAGGTAGAGCGCATCGTACTTGAGGAGATGCAAAACGCCTTCCCTCTTTCCGTTCCTCTTGTAGCGGATAGCGGATTCGGACAGAACTGGTTGGAAGCTCACTAAGGTTACTTCACCTTCCAGACATTCAGGACAATGCCCTTGAACTGCTGGGTAAAATCTGGTGCGCAGACGAAGAGGGCATTATTGAGCCAGGCATATTTGCTGTCTGCCGGAGCC
Organism: uncultured Prevotella sp.; assembly: GCA_900315695.1. Classification (GTDB taxonomy): domain Bacteria; phylum Bacteroidota; class Bacteroidia; order Bacteroidales; family Bacteroidaceae; genus Prevotella. Next base: position 5,481 of record ONAE01000014.1, read on the forward strand.
TCGAACTGGGGAGCTGCCTTGAAGTAGAAAGAAGGGTTGCCGTTGGCATCTTTGCCGTTCCAGATGATGCCCCGATTACGTACATGGATATAGACGCCATCATCAGTCTTGATGCTGTAGATTGCTTCGAGTTCAGTACGATTCAATGCTTTGTTGGCCAACTGGTAATCTGCCCCACCATTAATAATGGTTCCCTTAATAGCTGGACCCTCAAAGGTTCCTCCTGTAATTGGAATGACAATACGCTGACCATGCTGGGTATCCCCTACCTGATAAGTTTCACCTAAGGTCACTTGCAATTGTAAGGCAAACTCCAGTTGGGGTGTCTCTTTAGGTGCATTTACTTGTGCACTGGCTATCATAACAGAAGTCAAAAAGACAATCGCTGATAATAAGACTTTCTTCATTTTTATCCATCATTTGGTTATTCCTGGGTGCAAAGATAAGCAAAATATCCTAATATATTTTGTATTTCGCGCTTTTTGCACTACCTTTGCAGCCGAAATAAACGTTTATAGAAGAAAATGGCATTAAAATGTGGTATTGTAGGACTCCCTAACGTGGGAAAGTCCACATTGTTTAATTGTCTGTCGAGTGCTAAGGCTCAGGCAGCAAACTTTCCTTTCTGCACCATCGAACCGAATGTAGGTGTCATCACTGTTCCTGATGAGCGCCTTACCAAACTCGCAGAGATTGTGCATCCAGGTCGAATCGTGCCTGCCACTTGTGAGATTGTAGATATTGCAGGCCTTGTGAAAGGCGCCTCAAAGGGCGAAGGTTTGGGAAATAAGTTCCTTGGAAATATCCGTGAGACGGATGCGATCATCCACGTACTCCGTTGTTTCGAAGATGAGAATATCACCCACGTAGATGGAACCATCGACCCCATCCGCGATAAGGAAATCATCGACACAGAGTTGCAGCTGAAGGACCTTGAGACCATCGAGAGTCGTCTGGCAAAGACAGAGAAGGCAGCAGCTGCAGGTAATAAGGATGCGAAGGTGGAAGTGACTGTGTTGCACGCCTATAAAGAGGTGTTAGAACAGGGCAAGAACGCCCGTATCGTGGAGTTTGAGAGTAAGGAAGAGCAGGATTGCGCCAAGAACCTCTTCCTGCTGACTTCAAAGCCTGTGCTTTATGTCTGCAACGTGGGTGAGGCTGATGCCAAATCGGGTAATGACTTCACCAAGAAAGTCGAGGCACTCGCCAAAGAAGAAGGTGCAGAGGCGATGATTATCGCTGCCAAGACAGAAGAGGATATCGCAGAACTCGAGAGCTACGAGGACAAGCAGATGTTCCTCGAAGAACTGGGCCTTGAGGAGAGTGGTGTCAATCGTCTGATCAAGAAGGCCTATGCCCTGCTGAACCTTGAGACCTTCATCACTGCCGGAGAGATGGAAGTGAAGGCCTGGACCTATAAGAAAGGCTGGAAGGCACCTCAGTGCGCAGGTGTAATTCATACAGACTTCGAGAAGGGCTTTATCCGTGCAGAGGTGATCAAGTATGACGACTATCTGCAGTATGGTTCTGAAGCAGCTGTCCGCGAGGCAGGTAAACTGGCTGTCGAGGGTAAGGACTATGTGGTGCAGGATGGTGATATCATGCACTTTAGATTCAACGTATGATGACAGATTTACTGAATTATATCCTTTGGCAACCTGATCTGGAGGCGTTCCGTCTGGGGCCGATAGCTGTGCGCTGGTATGGACTGATGTGGATCATTGGTCTGGCGCTGGCTTATCTGGTGGTACAGCGTCTTTATAAGGAGCAGAAGATCAAAGACGAGCTTTTCGATCCTCTCTTTATCTATTGCTTCCTGGGAATCCTGATTGGTGCGCGCCTGGGGCATTGCATCTTCTACGAGCCTGATTATTTCCTCACTTCAGGAAAAGGGTTCGTTGAGATGTTTCTGCCGATACGATTCCTGCCAGATGGAGATTGGACAGTTACAGGCTATGCCGGACTGGCTTCGCATGGTGGTACTTTGGGCTTGATGATAGCCCTCTGGCTCTATGTCCGCAAGACCAAACTGAGCATCTGGACAGTACTCGATAATATCGCCATCGCCACAGGTACTACCGCCTGCTTCATCCGCTTGGGAAACCTGATGAACTCAGAGATTATCGGTAAGATAACAGATGTACCCTGGGCCTTTATCTTCGAGCGTGTGGATGCAGTGCCAAGACACCCAGGACAGCTCTACGAAGCCATCGCCTATGCCCTACTCTTCCTGATCATGTGGGTTCTGCATAAGAAGATGCCTGAGAAGATTGGCACTGGCTGGTACTTCGGTTTCTGTCTAGCATATATCTTCACCTTCCGCTTCTTCATTGAGTACACCAAGGAGGTGCAGGAAGCCTTCGAAGCCTCTCTCCCACTCGATATGGGACAGATTCTTTCGATTCCCTTTGTCATACTTGGAGTCTATTGCATGATAAGAGCCCAAAAACAAGCATAAAGAAATCGTCTCACTTTCCTGAGACGATTTTTTTGATATCATTAAGCTTATTCAGGGCTTCGAGGGGGGTGAGATTATTCACGTCGATACCTAAAATCTCATCGCGAACCTGACAAAGCACAGGATCATCCAACTGGAAGAACGAAAGCTGCATACCTTCACGAGAGGCTGCGATTTCTGCTGTGGGCTTACCAACTGTGCCTACAGAGGCATTATCGGCCTCCAGCTGCTTAAGAATCACGTTAGCGCGCTTCACGATACTGCGAGGCATACCGGCTATCTCTGCCACGTGGATACCAAAGGAGTGCTCACTCCCACCCTTTTCGAGTTTACGCAGGAAGATTACCTTACCATCTACCTCCTTCACAGAGACATTATAGTTCTTGATGCGTGAGAAGTTTTTCTCCATCTCGTTCAACTCGTGATAGTGCGTCGCAAAGAGGGTTCTGGGATGCCCTTTGGCATTCTCATGCAGATACTCTACTATCGCCCAGGCGATCGAGATACCATCGTAAGTACTCGTGCCTCGTCCCAGCTCATCGAAGAGCACCAAAGAGCGTGAACTGACATTATTCAGGATATTCGAAGCCTCCGTCATCTCCACCATAAAGGTTGATTCACCTAAGGAAATGTTATCCGAAGCCCCTACCCTCGTGAATATCTTATCCACCAGACCGATTCTCGCAGACTCTGCCGGCACGAAACAACCTATCTGCGCCATCAGTACTATTAACGCCGTTTGACGCAGCAGCGCCGATTTACCAGCCATATTCGGACCTGTAATAATGATGATCTGCTGACGCTCATTATCGAGCAGGATATCATTGGGCACATAACGCTCTCCAAGAGGCAGTTCCTGTTCGATAACAGGATGACGACCTTGTTTGATGTCGATCACCTCAGACGAGTCGATCACAGGACGGATATATTTGTTCTCCTCAGCTGTCTTGGCGAAGCTCAACAGACAGTCGAGACGGGCGATGATGTTCGCATTGATCTGAATCTGCGGGATAAACTCCTGCATTGAGAGCACCAGATCGTTGAAGAGCTTGGCTTCAAGACTCAGGATCTTATCCTCAGCGCCTAAGATCTTCTCCTCGTACTCTTTCAACTCCTGTGTGATATAGCGCTCTGCCTGAGCCAACGTCTGCTTGCGCACCCACTCTGGTGGCACCAGTTCCTTATAGGTGTTACGTACCTCCAGATAGTAGCCAAACACATTGTTATAGCCGATTTTCAGTGAACTGATACCTGTCTCTGCAGCCTCGCGCTCCTGAATCTTCAACAGATAGTCCTTGCCACTATAGGCAATACTGCGCAGTTGATCGAGCTCTGCATTTACGCCGTCTTTGATCACACCACCCTTCGCTACCAACTGAGGCGGATCGTTCTGGATTTCCTTCTCTATCCTGTCTCTGAGCGACTCACAGAGATTCAGCTGTTCCCCTACCCGATTCAAGGCCTCATTCTTCGCATAGAGACAAGCTGTCTTGATAGGTTGGATCGCCTGAAGGGCTACCTTCAACTGTACCACCTCACGAGGTGACACTCGTCCTACAGCTGCTTTCGAGATGATACGTTCCAGATCACCTATACGATGCAACTGATCATCGATACACTCACGGAACTCTGGCTCACGATAGTAGTAATCCACGATATCCAGACGAGAGTTGATGGGCTTCTCGTCTTTTAATGGGAACACCAGCCAACGACGCAGCAGACGGCCTCCCATCGGACTTACCGTCTTATCAATCACGTCGAGCAGCGACTTTCCGTCATCCTGCATCGGAAGAATGAGTTCGAGACTACGGATTGTGAATTTATCGAGACGGACATACTTGTCTTCTTCGATGCGAGAAATCGAGGTGATATGGCCTATCTGTGTATGCTGAGTCTGTTCGAGATACTGTAGGATAGCACCTGCGGCAATCACACCATTCTGCAGATGATCTACACCAAAGCCCTTCAGGTTTTTTACATTGAAGTGCCTCAACAGCTTCTGCTTGGAAGTCTGTTCCGTAAATACCCAGTCATCAAGCTGGAAAGTAAAGTATTTTGTACCGAAGTTACGCTCAAACTCCTGTTTCTTCGTTCTGTCATGCAGAATCTCCTTAGGCGAGAAATTACCCAAGAGCTTTTCCACATAGTCTTGCGTACCCTCACCTGTCAGGAACTCACCCGTAGAGATATCGAGGAAAGCGACACCAAAAGAGCCTTTACCAAAATGCACAGCTGCCAAGAAGTTGTTCTCCTTATAGTTCAGCACATTATCACTCAAGGCCACACCAGGTGTCACCAGTTCTGTAATGCCTCTCTTTACAAGCTTTTTCGTGAGTTTCGGGTCTTCAAGCTGATCACAGATTGCGACACGCTTACCAGCACGGATCAGTTTTGGCAGATAGGTGTCAAGAGCATGATGGGGGAAGCCCGCCATCTCGTCGCCTTTCACACCAGCACCATTATTTCGATGGGTGAGGGTGATACCTAAAATCTTCGAGGCAGTAATGGCATCTTCGCAATAGGTCTCGTAGAAGTCGCCACATCTGAACAGCATCACTGCGTCAGGATGTTTCGCCTTCAGATCGAAGAACTGCTTCATCATCGGGGTCAGCTCTTTCCCCTCTTTCTTCGCCATTACTTGTCTGTCTTTAACATGTTCTTCACTTGCTGTACCAAGGCGTCAGAAGAGGCTGGGGTAGAGGGCTGCAGATACCAGCGTACAGTCCAGTTCAACTCCTCACCAGGCTGCAAGGTGGTATAGGCACCCTGACTCTCAAGTTCAATATAGGTCTTACCTCTGTTAACATACACCTGAATCTCTGCCTCATCAGGTGCTGGCTGACCTGCAACAAGGTCCTCAAACTGCTTCACCAGCAACAGACCTTTCTCTTTATTCAGATAAGCCAGCCAACCCTTTCCGTCGGCATTCACCTTGCGGTTCTCATTGGCCTCGTCAGGCTCATAACAAGAGATACCATTGGCATCCTTGAAGTTCATCAGACCAGCTGGCCAGATGCTATCTGCTGGGGCTTCGAAGAAGATCAAGCCACCTTCGTTCTGCACACGAGTGATTTCCCAAGGTGCCACCTTTCGAGTTTCATCACTCACATTGATGATAGAGTAGGTGATAGCGATAGCCTGATTCGGCTCATCGACAGCAAACGCCTTGCGGATCCTGAACTTCAACTTCTCATTCACCTCACTCGTCATCGTCAGCACACCATCCTTTTCTTCCACCTGATAAGCCTTCTTGTCGTACTCCGGCACAGGAGGCCAGTACCATTCCTTTTGAGGACTGGTCCAGAAGGTACTACCAAAGGACTCTGGCCATTTCAACTGTGAAATGACTTCCTGATCTCCATATTTGAAGGAGAGGATCTTACCTCCTTTAGCTGCATCAATAGTCATCGACACGTTACCACACTTCAGGACATACTGACCTGTTTCTTCATTGGACACATCGGCTTTTGCTGTCGTTGTACCCATAAAAATCATGGCTATCGCCATGAGGAGTGATGTGAGAATCTGTTTCATAGTGTGCAAAGGTAAGAACTATTTCCTGAATATCCAAATTTTTACCTCTATTTTTGGATTTACTTAGTAATTCTCCAGAATCTGCTTCAAGCGTTTGCGACGCGCTTCCTTCTTGTTTTTACGCCATTTCTTGGGAATCAAATAGCCAATCAGACTCAGCAGGTTTCCGCTACTGGGATTGATAGCGGCCAACTTCGCATTTTCTTTTTCTGCCTCAAGTTGTTTCTTCAGGGCATCAGGAAGTTCTTGGCGTTGCCCATGTCCGAAGACTACTACTTCTTTGATATTCAGCAACTTGGAGATTAAGAAGACTGTATCGCGAACCTCGTTGAGATTCACCAGACGACTCTCGTAGTTGACGTGCGAGAAAGAAAGCGTCTTGCAACTGTCTGACACGCTGAAATAACCTAAGGAGTCTGTCGTACAATTTCCATCTTTGCTGATCACATTGGCGCCAACCACAGGTATCAGCGTCTCCACATCGACAACCACCAGTCGTCTTTGTGCAAACCCCTGTATCGCACCAGCCATCAGCAACAATAGAAAAAGTTGAATCCTTGTCATCTTCAAAACAATCGTATCGATATCGCTTGCAAAAATAATCAACCCCCACATTCCCTCCAAATATTTTCAAACTATTTAGTAATTATTCATACAATGAAAGACAAATTTCCTGCCATTTTCTTATATGATACATGGAAAAATGTTAAAAATGCATATCGGTACACAACTTTGTGGTCCACAAATTTGTGTACCAAGAGTTTATTATGTATCTTTGCAGTCATAAAATCTAAATTATCAGGCACTTATGAAAAGAGCATTTGTTTATGGAATGTCAGTTGAAGGCGAAAACTTCACAGATAGAGTAAAAGAAACCAAACGGTTGAAATTGGATTTCGAGAATGCAATTAATGTTATTCTCATATCGCCTCGTCGTATAGGCAAAAGTTCTATTGTTAAGAAAGTAAAGTCTGAAATTACTAACCCAAATATTAAGGTGGTATTTATGGATATTTACGATTGCCGCAATGAGTACGATTTTTATAATCGCTTTGCATCTGTTGTGATCAAAGAGACAGCAACAAAAACAAATCAGGTGATTGATAATATCAAGCGATTCCTTGTCAGGCTTACGCCAAAGATTGCCTTTTCGCCTGAACCAATGTCTGAAATATCTATTTCATTAGGTATTACACCACAAAATTATCAGCCAGAAGAAATTCTGCAATTACCAGAACTAATTGCAAAAGAGCAAGGCATACATCTCATTATATGTATTGACGAATTCCAACAGATAGGCGAATTTGAAGATTCAATCACTGTTCAGAAACGTCTTCGTGGCATTTGGCAGCACCAGCAAAATGTATCCTATTGTCTATTTGGTAGTAAGAAACATCTTATGACAAAGCTCTTCCAAAATCGCAAAATGCCATTCTATCAGTTTGGTGAAATGATGTATCTTGAGAAAATTCCTACTGCTGATTGGATAACCTATATTTGCAGTCGCTTTGAGAGTCAAGATAAACACATATCGGAGGAACTGGCAAGGAGAATTTGTGAAACTGTAGAAAACCATTCTTCCTACGTTCAGCAATTAGCCTGGAATGTCTTAGCTGAGACGAATAAGGAAACTACAGAAGAGGATTTTGAGAATGGGGTACAGGCCTTATTGGCTCAATGTTCTGGATTGTTTGAACAGCATATACAAGGTCTCACAGCCTACCAGATGAATTATATCCGTGCCATTTGTAATGGCATACATACAGATTTTGGCAGTAAGGCAATACTAGAGGAATACAACCTTGGCACAAAATCAAACATCTCACGAATCAAGACAGCCCTTCTGGATCGAGAACTCATAGAGATTACAAAAGATGGAGTCTTCCTGGAGGATCCCGTATTCAAATTATGGCTGAAAAGATTATGAGTCGAATTTTGGCAGGGATTTCTAAAATTCCCTGCCTTTTTCTTTTGGGTTTCAAATCAAATCGATACCTTTGCATAAAATTTATTTGAATTTCTGTAGTTTTTTCCCTCTATCTTGTGACTTATTATCAAAAGATGATTTATCAAACAAGAAAAAATGAATGATTTAGAACGTGAGTTTGAGGAAATGGTAAGAGCTAATCGCAGTACGATTTATACTATCTGCTATATGTTCTCCCAAGACCAAGATGAGGTTGCCGACTTATTCCAAGAGGTTCTTATCAACCTGTGGAAGAGTATGCCAACATTTGAAGGGCGAAGCAATGTGCGCTCTTGGATCTATCGCGTCAGTCTGAATGTGTGTATCTCACTCGATCACAAGAAACGGAGAAACAGGACTGTTCCCCTAACGATGGACATCAATCCCTACGAAGAGACAGAAAGTAATCAGAACTCTCGGCAGATGGATATGCTTCGAAGGCGTATTGCCAAACTTGGTCAATTCGATCGTGCCATTATTCTGCTATGGCTGGAGAACATCAGTTACGAAGAGATTGCTGCCATCATGGGCATTACTGTGAAGAACGTCTCAGTACGTCTCTACCGTATCAAGGAGGAATTAAAGAAGATGATGGTGAGCACCAATCATCTGTCAAACGAATAAAAAACAACAGGAATTATGGAAAATCAGAATAACAACTTACAGGAGTTGGAAGAACTTCGCAGTCAGGTCGCAGCGTTTAAGAACCGTGTGGAACAGCAGGAGATTGTCAGTCGTCGTCTGCTGAGAGAGGCGATGAAAGGTCACGTGTTTTGGATCAAGCAGATGAGTATTTGGGGTAGCGTAGGGGAATTGGTAATATTACCTTTGTTAGTTTACGCGCTAAGAAGCATCGTCGGCGTTTCATGGTTACCAATTATTGCCGTAGGACTTATGCTAGTTGGTGAGGCTGTTTTCAACTTTTGGAATGTCAGTACCATCCGCGATAAGCATCTTGCAGTCGATGACGTGCTCAGTGCCCAGCAGCGGCTGATAACTTTCAAGCGCAGGGAGAAGCTTTACACATTCGGCATCCTTCCTTTCTTATTTCTTTTGGTAGTATGGCTCCTGTTTGACGTTTATTACGGCACTGATATCCCTTTTTTCCCCTCAAGTAACAGGCTGCTTTTCTATTTCGTGGTGATTGTCATCACATCTGCCGTAGTATCCTATGTCTTTTACCGTGAGATGCGCTCACTGAACAAGGCTATCAAGGATATAGATGAATTTGCCGGAAGGAACAACAAACAATAGAAAGACTTTATATCATCACCTCCTCAAGACTTCAGGTTTTTAGTTTGAAGTATCTGAGGAGGTCTTTATATTGGTCTTGGGTTGTGAGACAAGGGACGCAAAGGTGCCAATCCCCTTTTCGACCCTATACTTAACACCTTAGATTTGACGTTATGCGAAAATCTTCGTAACGAAGAATTTCGCAATAAGGTGCAAAAGTGGCTGAAACTGCTGCGACACGCCCTCATTATGTAAAGGAATTATGCCTAAATTTAACACTTCTGAATGGGGTATTCTAGGAGAAGGGTGGGAGAGAGTATTGGCAAGAAGTAAGCAAACCAGGCGTTCCCAGTAAGGGAACATGCGGTTAGGTTATGGAAAACTTACTGCATAGTTATAAAAAAATTGTTCCCCTTAATGGGAAAAAGTGCTAGATTTAAAGGTAAAAAGTGCCAGAATTAATAGTAAAAAGTAACCAAACGAGGCTCAAAAAGTTACTTTTCAAGTCAATTTTTCGAAACTAAAAAAGAGGCAATTTTGTAAGTCTCAGAGTATCAATAATTTACAAAATAGGCCATAATTCGCGTATTTTAGACCTGAGTTCGGATTGGTGAATTTCGCGCGAATCTCAGGCATCGGTTTGTAAAAAATCATCAACACCATAAAACTACTACAATTTTTCACCGCAGTGGGAGCAATAGTGGTCTTCGTCGCGTACTGGACCATCGCAACGCGGACAATGTCCATCCTTTGGCTTTTCCTTGGTCTCATCAATGATGTTGGCCGTTACGATACCAGTAGGTACGGCGATGATGGTGTAACCCAACAGCATGACGAATGCCGATAGCAGGCGACCTATCGCCGTAACAGGTGTGATGTCACCATAACCCACAGTCGTCATCGTCACAATAGCCCAATAGACTGAGGTTGCCAGATCAGTAAACTGGGTATCAGGTTCGCCACTTTCTACCATAAACATCAGCGTACCCAAGCAGATATCGAGTATCAGCACAAACAAGAAGTAAACGGAAATCTTGGTGAGACTCTTCTGCAACGAGTGCATCAGCATGTAACCCTCGTTGATGAAGCTGAACAGCTTGAAAATGCGGAAGATACGGATGAAGCGGATCGAACGCAGCAGAATCATGTATCTTGCGTTGGGCAAGAAATAGGAGAGATAGGGCGGCAACGTAGATAACAAGTCGATGATACCAAAGAAACTCAGCACATAGTCGCGAGGACGAGGTGAGCAATAGACTCGGGCTATATACTCAACCGTAAAGAAGAAGGTGAGCAGATATTCGAGTATCTCCAGCACAGTCTTAAAGGTATGTGCCAACCAGGGAATCGTCTCGACAAACGAGATGATGATGCTCAGTGAGATAGCCGTCATCAGAGTGAGGTCGAAGATCCGACCAGTCGGATGCTCTGACTCAAACATGATTTTGTAGAGATTCTCTTTCTCAAGCCAACGAGGTTTCTTCATACTTGGGCAAAGATACGACAATAAATTTAAACCCGCAAGGAATTTGCAATCTTTTTCCTTAAAACCATACGTAATTGATTATTTCTTATTATCTTTGCAAACGTAAATGATAGAACAGAAGGAGAAATATAGACAATTCAAGAAATGGCAGCACCAGCCTCATCAGGTGGCTCCACTCTCGGAGGAAATGCACGAATGCGCTACTTGCGGCACGCATTTCGAGGGTAACTATTGTCCCCGTTGCGGACAATCGGCTCAGATTGGCCGCTACTCCTTCAAGAAGGCGTTCCTGCTGTTTCTTGATGTCTGGGGTGTAGGCAATCGAGGTATGTTCCGTAGCATCCGTGACCTTCTGCTGCGTCCTGGCTACATGATCCGCGACTATCTCAGAGGTATGCAGATGGCCTACTTCCCGCCTTTCAAGATGCTCTTCTTACTCTGCACCTTGTCTATTCTGGTAAATTCAGGCATGAATATTCAAGGCGTGAACCGTTTCAAAGAGTTGGAAGAGGAGTTTTCAATAACCGTAGAAGTGGATAATTCTGAGGAAAAGACAGAAAAGACAGACAAGAAACTCACTAAAACGGAATTAGAAAAGCAGCGAAAGAAAAAGGAGATATTAGATAAATGGGACTCAGGAGAAACCTTTTTAGAAGGCTACAAGTGGGTCAATAAGAATATTGCTTTGGTGTATCTCGCTTGTCTGCTGCTCTTCTCCGTGCCGCTCTTTCTGATGTTCCGCCACAGTCCTGCTACACCGGACTTACGCTTTTCAGAGTGTTTCGTGGCAATGATTTATATCACTAACATGCTACTCATCTATAGCATTATCTTCTCATTGCTATGGCCTAATGATACGGCAGATTATATCTTCACTTTACTGATTTTACCACTGGTCATCATCCCCATCAAGCAGTTTTCAGGTTATAGTTACTGGAGCACTATCTGGCGAATCATCGTGGCCTTCATTCCCTTCGCCATCATACTCCTCTTGCTTATCATCGCCATAGTCTTCACTTATGGCTTCATCTATATCAACTATTAGTATGAATGATCCTTATAAGCCAATAAAGAAACCCAGCGGATGCTGGAAGTGGTCTGGTTGTATGCTGACGATAGTCAGTGCGCTACTGATTGCTTTCTTCGTGTGGATGATTGTCGATAGCGAAAGGGAGATGGACAAGAGTCGTCAAGAATTCACAGCCTCGCAGATAGAGTACGAAGAAGCATTGAAGGCTTATGAAGCCGACTCTTTACACCTTGAAAAGCCGGAATTTCATCCACGAGGTCACATGGGAGTGAATATCGGTGCTGCCTTCCTTGTGGTGTTCATCTTGTTTTTGCTGATACCTTTTGGTATAGGCTTGTTGATACTGCTCTATTATTGGCTGAAGTATCGCAAATGGCGAAATAATGAATTATTCCTTAAATAATTTGGATTTTTCCCCACTAATTCGTATCTTTGCAGCCCATAATAATGTACGGAAACAATAAAATACGAAAATACAATGGATTACAATTTCAGAGAAATCGAACAGAAATGGCAGAAGCGATGGGTAGAGAATGGAACCTATCGCGTGGTGGAGGACAAGAACAAGAAGAAATTCTATGTGCTCAACATGTTCCCTTACCCCTCTGGGGCAGGTCTGCACGTGGGTCATCCCCTTGGCTATATCGCCTCAGATATCTATGCCCGTTATAAACGTCTGAAGGGCTTCAACGTGTTGAACCCGATGGGTTATGATGCCTACGGATTGCCTGCAGAACAGTATGCCATCCAGACAGGTCAGCATCCTGAGAAAACCACTTTTGCCAACATCGACCGCTATCGTGAGCAGTTGGATAAGATCGGCTTCTCATTCGATTGGGATCGTGAGGTTCGCACCTGTGACCCCATCTATTATAAGTGGACACAGTGGGCTTTCCAGCGGATGTTCAAGAGTTATTACTCTACCTCTTCACATAAGGCTCAGCCCACTATCAAACTGATTGAGCACTTCGAACTGATGGGTACTGAGAACTGTAACGCCCTGGGTACTGAGGAGTTGCATTTCACAGCCTCTGACTGGGCCAGTTTCTCTGAGAAGAAGAAGCAGGAAGTGCTAATGAACTACCGTATTGCTTACCTGGCTGAGACGATGGTGAATTGGTGCCCGGCATTGGGAACTGTATTGGCTAACGATGAGGTGATCAATGGTGTCTCTGAGCGTGGTGGCTATCCTGTGGAACAGAAGAAGATGCGCCAGTGGTGCCTGCGTGTGTCTGCTTATGCCCAGCGTCTGCTCGATGGTCTGGAGGAGATCGATTGGACAGACTCTCTGAAGGAGACTCAGCGCAACTGGATTGGTCGCTCTGAGGGTACTGAGGTAGAGTTCAACGTCGCTGATTCAGACAAGCACTTCACCATCTTCACCACACGTGCCGATACGATGTTTGGTGTCACCTTCATGGTGCTGGCGCCTGAGAGTGAGCTCGTCGCTGATTTGACAACTGCTGATCAGAAGGAAGAGGTAGCCCAGTATCTCGACTACGTGAAGAAGCGTACGGAGAGAGAGCGTCAGATGGACCACAAGGTAACTGGCGTATTCTCAGGAAGTTACGCTATCAATCCGTTTACAGACGAGAAAATCCCCATCTGGATTTCAGAATATGTGTTGGCTGGTTATGGTACTGGTGCCATCATGGCTGTACCAGCTCACGACTCTCGTGACTATGCCTTTGCCAAGCACTTCAACCTGCCGATCATCCCTGTGATCGAGGGTGCAGACGTATCTGAAGAGAGCTTTGATGCCAAGGATGGTATCATGTGTAACTCTGCATCAGATAAGTTCTCACTCAATGGTCTGACTGTAAAGGAGGCCATCGCTGCTACGAAGAAGTTCGTGACAGAGCAGGGCTTGGGTCGTGTGAAGGTGAACTATCGTCTGCGCGATGCCATCTTCTCTCGTCAGCGTTATTGGGGTGAGCCATTCCCTGTTTACTACAAGGACGATATGCCCTATATGATCCCCAAGGAGTGTCTCCCTTTGGAGTTGCCTGAGATTGATGAATACAAGCCTACAGAGACAGGTGAGCCCCCATTGGGACGTGCGAAGATGTGGGCTTGGGATACGAAGTTCGACAAGGTGGTATCAAAGGATGAGATTGACAATAAGACTGTCTTCCCCTTGGAGCTGAACACGATGCCTGGTTTCGCTGGTTCATCAGCTTACTATCTCCGTTATATGGATCCCAAAAACGAGAAGGCTCTCGTGAGTCGTGATGCCGATGAGTATTGGCGTAATGTGGATCTCTACGTAGGAGGTACTGAGCACGCTACTGGTCACCTGATCTACTCTCGTTTCTGGAATAAGTTCCTCTTTGACTCTGGTTATTCTTGCGAGGACGAGCCCTTCAAGAAGCTCGTGAATCAGGGTATGATTCAGGGACGCTCTAACTTCGTATATCGTATTGAGGACGAGGGTGCCGACAAGGGTAAGTTCGTGAGTCTGAACCTGAAGGAGAACTACAAGGAGGTAACACCTATCCATGTGGATGTGAACATCGTCAGCGCTGATGTGCTCGACATCGAGGCCTTCAAGGCTTGGCGACCTGAGTACGAGCATGCTGAGTTCATCCTCGAGAATGGCAAATATATCTGTGGTTGGGCGATTGAGAAAATGTCGAAGTCGATGTTCAACGTAGTGAACCCAGATATGATTGTCGAGAAGTATGGTGCTGACACCCTGCGTCTCTACGAGATGTTCCTGGGTCCTGTAGAACAGTCGAAGCCTTGGGACACCAATGGTATCGATGGTTGTCACCGTTTCCTGCGTAAGTTCTGGAACCTCTATCAGAACGGCTTCGATGAGGGTGAGGCAACAGCAGACAATCTGAAGAGTGTTCACAAACTCATCAAGAAAGTATCTCAGGACATCGAGCAGTTCTCTTACAACACCTCTATCTCTGCCTTTATGATCTGCGTGAACGAACTCTCTCAGCAGAAGTGCAAGAACAAGGAACTGCTGAAGACGCTGGTGATCCTCATCGCGCCGTTTGCACCACATATCGCTGAAGAGCTCTGGGAGATGCTGGGTGAGAAGGGTAGTGTCTGCGATGCCCAATGGCCCAAATGGGACGAGCAGTATCTCGTAGAGAGTCAGGTGAAGTTGGGTGTCGCCTTCAATGGTAAGAACCGCTTCGAAATGGCATTTGCTGCTGATGCTGACAACCAGACCATTCAGGATGCAGTCTTGGCAGATGAGCGCTCGCAGAAGTATCTTGAAGGTTTCCAGGTAGCAAAGGTTATCATCGTCCCTAAGCGTATGGTGAACATTGTGCTGAAAAAATAAATGACAATTGATCACAAAATCATCCTCAATGAGGCCAGAGACTATTTATTTATAGCCATTGGCCTCTTACTCTATACCATCGCCTTCACGGTATTCCTGATGCCTTATCAGATCGTGGCAGGAGGCGTGACAGGTCTTTCGGCTATCATCTACTATGCCACAGGCTTCCATTTGGAGAATACCTACATCATCATCAATGGTATCCTGCTGGTAGTAGCCTTGAAGATACTGGGTGTGAAGTTCCTGATGAAGACCATCTTCGCCATCTTCACCCTCTACTTCATGCTGATGTTTGCGCAGGAGATACTTCCCAAGCAGGAGAATGGTCTGCCTTTCAAACTGATGGGTGAGGGTCAGGACTTCATGTCTATGATTATAGGCTGTGTGATTACTGGTATCGCTTTGGCTACTGTCTTCATGAACAATGGTTCTACGGGTGGTACAGATATCATTGCAGCCTCAGTGAATAAGTTTCATCCTAATGTCACATTAGGAAATGTACTGATTGCTGCCGACTTCTGTATCATCGGCTCTTGTATGTTCTTCCCCCAGTTTGGTGACTATATGGAGCGTGCCCATAAGGTGATGTTCGGCTTCTGCGTGATGACGATGGAGAACTATGTGCTCGACTACGTGATGAATGCACGTCGTCAGTCTGTACAGTTCTTTATCTTCTCCAGCAAATGGCAGGAGATAGCCAATGCCATTGGTACAGAGATGAATCATGGTGTGACAATTCTCGATGGTCACGGCTGGTACACAGGTCATCAGATGAAGGTGCTCTGTATTCTGGCCAGAAAGAACGAGAGTGTGAATATGTTCCGCTTGATTAAGATGATCGATCCACGTGCCTTTGTATCACAGTCGAGTGTCATTGGTGTCTATGGTGAGGGTTTTGATGAGATGAGGGTAAACGTAAAAAAGAAGAAAATGAAAATAGTATTTGCCACCAACAACCTCAATAAACTCACGGAGGTTCGTAAGATATTGGGTAATTCGTTTGAAGTGCTATCACTGAAAGATATCAACTGCAACGATGATATTCCAGAGAAAGGACAGACGCTGGAGGATAATGCTAAGATGAAGGCAGAATACATCTACAAGAAGTACCATATCAACTGCTTTGCTGATGATACAGGTCTTGAGGTGGAGTCTTTAGGTGGAGCCCCAGGTGTGTATAGTGCCCGCTATGCCTCAATGATGGGTTCTGGCAATGCCCAATCTCATGACTCTGGTGCTAATATGACGCGTCTGCTGCATGAACTGGAGGAGAAGGATAACCGTAAGGCCCGTTTCCGTACGATCATCGCCTTGATCATCGATGGAAAAATCACTACCTTCGAAGGTATCGTCAATGGTGAGATTATCCGTGAGCGTAGGGGAGGCGAGGGCTTCGGTTATGATCCTATCTTCCAACCTGATGGCTATAATCAGACATTTGCCGAACTGGGTACGAATATTAAGAATCACATTAGTCACAGAGCCATAGCGGTTCAAAAACTCGCAGACTATCTGAAGAAAAGGTAAAAAGATAAGAAAGTAAAAAAGGTAAGAAATGAAAGCTGTGTTTCTCAATAGAAATAGATTGGTAAAATGGTTTCTACCCTTTTACCTTTTTACCTTTTTACTTTTTTACCCTCATACCTTCTTACCTTTACATGCCCAGGTAGGTACTTGGCAAAATCATCTGGCTTACTATGAGTTGCAGAATATTTGCGCAGCATCTGATAAACAACTCTTTGTACTGGCTTCTAATTCTCTCTATCAATATAACCAGAACGATGAGAGCATCACGACTTATGATAAGGTAAATGGCCTCAGTGATACCTATATCACTCATATTGCCTGGAACCCAAAAGCCCAAAAACTGATAGTTATCTATCAGAATTCAAATATCGATCTGATAGATACCAAAGGAAATATCATTAATATCTCTGCACTCTATACGAAGGTTATGACAGAGAGTAAAGAGGTGAATAGTCTTATAATTGATGATATTTATGCATGGCTTGATTGCGATTTCGGCTATGTGAAGGTGAATATGCAGAAAGCGGAAATCACTGATACTTATACGCCTAATAATCCTGATTATCCCAAAGATCTGCCCAGCTATAATGAATATAAGGATTTAGAGGCATATAGAGCCGTTGTAGAAAAACTCAGTCCTATTGGTCCGAAATACAACCATTTCTATGAGTCAACATTCCTGAATGGTAAGCTATATACCACTGGTGGTTATTTTCTTTCAGGTATGAACGACTATAACTATCCTGGAACCATTCAGGTGTATGATGGAATGGATTGGACGATTTATGAGGATCAGCTCTCAGAGAAGACAGGTTATCCATATCTCGACATCAATTGCATCAGTGTGGATCCTACGGATGAGACACATGTCTATGCTGGTGGCAGATGTGGACTGTATGAATTCAAAGACGGACGATTGCTAAACTATTATAATAAGGATAATAGTCCACTAAAACCTGCTATCGATCGTGGTAAGGAACTGGGCAATGATTATGTACTCGTCAATGGCATCCAGTTTGATCAGGCAGGTAATCTGTGGGTACTGAATAGTCAGGCAAGAGGGGTTAATCTGCTTTTGCTGTCAAAGGATCATACATGGACAGATTATCATCAAGAATTGTTAGATGACTCTGAAGGTGTGACGCTTTCCGGATTAAGAAATATGTTCTTTGACAGTCGAGGTTTGCTTTGGTTCGTCAATACCTCTTGGAAAGACCAGTCTGTATGCTGTTATCAACCATCTACAAACACTTTATTAAAATACAGCACTTTTATTAATCAGGATGGTTTAACCTATTCACCTACTTTTATTAATAGTGTCTGTGAGGATAAAGAGCATCATATCTGGGTAGGCACCAATATCGGACCATTTATGATTAAGAGCGAGGAAGTAGGACGTGAGAATGTGACATTCTATCAGATTAAAGTGCCTCGTAACGATGGTACCAACTATGCCGATTATCTGCTCAATAATGTTCATATCACAAATATAGCTATTGATGGTGGTAATCGGAAGTGGTTTGCTACGAATGGTGCTGGCACTTTCCTGATAAGTGCCGATAATTTGACACAAATATCAAATTTCAAGGAAGACAATTCCTATCTGCTGTCAAACAAAATTTATTCTACTGCCATTGATCAGAATAAGGGCGAAGTATATTTACTCACAGATAAAGGACTCTGTTCTTTCCAAAGTGACGCTACAAAACCTTCTGAGGAAATGACAGAAGACAATGTTTATGCCTATCCGAATCCTGTGACACCAGATTATACAGGACTGATTACCATTACTGGTCTGACATACGATGCTGATGTGAAGATCACTGCATCGAATGGTGCCTTGATTGCTCAAGGACGCAGTAATGGTGGTATGTTTACTTGGGATGGTAATGATCGTCAGGGTAGGAGAGTGGCAAGTGGCATTTATTTCGTCATCACAGCTACCTCTGACGGCAATCAAGGAACAGTCTGCAAAATTGCTATCATTAATTGAAAAAATTGCTACCATTAATAGTAGCAAAAAAAAAGCTGGAGTGATTAACTCAACTCCAGCATTCTATTAATAGGTTTCACTGCTTCTTTCGCTATCTCAGGATCAATCTCTATCTGTGGCGATTCATTCTTCAGACAGTCATATACCTTTTCGAGTGTATTCATCTTCATATACTGACACTCGTTACAACTGCATTCCAAGCCGCTCTCGCTGATTTCAGGAGGCACAGGGATAAATTCCTTATCAGGACAAGTTCGTTGCATCTCATGAAGAATACCAGCCTCTGTGGCTACAATAAACTGCTTCTGATCACTCTGTTGAGCATAGTTCAGCATCGTTGCTGTACTTCCCTTTACTTCTGCTACAGCTAATACAGGAGCCTTACACTCCAGATGAGCCATGACTATGGCATCAGGGTACTTAGCTTTCAGTTCGAGAATCTTTGAAACAGAAAAACGCTCATGCACATGACAACCACCATTCCATAACAGCATATCACGACCTGTCACCTCATTGATATAATTACCAAGGTTATAATCAGGACCAAAAATCAGTTTGGCATCTTTTGGTAACTGATCTACAACCTTCTTAGCATTACCACTGGTGACAACCACATCTGTCAGTGCCTTTACAGCTGCTGTAGTATTAACATAAGAGATTACCTGATAACCAGGATGCTCTTCCTTAAACTTCTTCAGATCTTCAGCCTTACAACTATCAGCTAAAGAACAACCAGCTTCCAAGTCAGGACAAAGCACCATCTTATCAGGTGAGAGCAGTTTACAGGTCTCTGCCATAAAATGAACACCACACATCACCATGATTTTTGCATCTGTCTTTGCAGCCTTGCGAGCCAAAGCCAAAGAGTCACCTACGAAATCAGCGATATCCTGAATATCACCAATCGTATAGTAGTGAGCCAGGATAATAGCACCTTTCTCATCACACATACGACGAATCTCAGCTTTCAATTCTTCTGTTTTCAACATCACAATATATTTATTTTTTCTTTTATTCTTTTTTAAAAATAGAAATAAGTAGTATGATATGCCGTGAATATCTTGATAACTTTCTACTGATTTTCTTGGTAGATTAGTTATACATATCGAATTTCACTTTATCAATACCTACTGTGGATTCTTTCTCTCTGATAATGAGTTCATAAGATTGTTTATCCACAATTTCCAATTTTGGTGCAAAATTAATAAGTTTATATTATTTTTCAGCAAATTATGGTGGAAATCTTTCGAAAAACACGTGAATAATCTTGTGGATATCCCTATATCGAACAGGGCAATAATGATTTTGTTGGTTATCCACAACGTTTTCCACACAGTTATCCACAGTTTTTCCACTCTAATAATTTGGTAATTTGCCGACTTAATCGTAACTTTGCAACCACGATGAAGAAATTAAGGACGATAGAAATGCAGCGTCTCTCTGTAGAAGAATTCAAAGAGGCGGATAAGTTACCATTGATAGTTGTATTGGATGATGTCCGTTCGATGCACAATGTAGGTAGTGTGTTTCGTACAGGTGATGCTTTCCGTATTAAGGCTGTCTATCTGTGTGGTATCACTTCCACACCTCCGATGGCAGAGATTCATAAGACAGCTTTAGGTGCTGAGGATAGTGTCAGTTGGAAATACTATCCTACTGCTATGGAGGCTTTGAATTCTTTGAAGGCTGATGGCTATGAGGTTTATGCCATCGAACAGGCGCATGGTTCTACGATGTTACAGGATTTTAAGCCTGAGGCTGACCAGAAATATGCCATCATACTTGGTAATGAGGTAAAAGGCGTACATCAGGAGGTAGTAGATGCCTGTGATGGTTGTCTGGAAATTCCTCAGTTTGGTACAAAACATTCTATGAATGTCTCTGTGACTGGTGGAATTGTCATCTGGCACTTTGCAAAAACTAAACTTTAGAAAGATATATGAATCTACTGGATATTATCCTTCTGGCCATCGCATTGGCAATGGATTGTTTCGCAGTCTCTATTGTCAGTGGTGTCTTGACTCAAAAGAGATGGTTGCCACGAATGGCAATTCTCTTCGGAATTTTTCAGGCTACGATGCCTCTCATTGGATGGATAGGTATCAGTTTCTTCCGTCAGAATATTGAGGCTTATGATCATTGGATTGCCTTTGCTTTATTATTTTTGATAGGAGGAAACATGATCCGAGAGTCTTTCTCGCCAGAAGAGGAACATTTTTTCAATCCACTTCGACTTCGTACACAACTGTTGTTAGCTGTTGCTACGAGTATCGATGCAATGGCGATTGGTATCTCTTTTGCCTGCACAGGTTTTAATGAAATATCCCAGCTCTTGCTTCCTATTATTATAATAGGTATAGTATCATCCTTATTCAGTACTATTGGTACAAGACTTGGAGCTCGTTTCGGACGGGCTATTAGTCATCGGCTGAAGCCAGAACTTTTAGGTGGACTTATTCTCATAGCTATAGGCATCAAAATTCTTATCACACATTTGATAGAAGAGTCTTGACATAAAAAATTGAGTAAAAATGATACAATTAATGAAAAAATAATGTATCTTTGCAGCACAAAGATGAATGGTGAAACAATTGTACTCAAGGATCTTGGCATCGGCTACCCGTCGAAACACGGGGTAAGAGTAGTGGCAGAACATATCAACGGAGCTGTCCGAAGTGGTGAGCTTACCTGTCTGCTTGGTGCTAATGGTGTAGGTAAATCTACACTGCTACGTACACTTTCAGCCTTCCAGCCGAAGGTATCTGGAGAAATTCTGTTTGCAGAAGAAGATGTGCAAAGAAGGGAGATCTCAGAGATGTCTGACAAGGAATTGAGTCGTAAGATAGGCGTTGTGCTGACAGAGAAACCTGATGTTAGGAATATGACAGTTCACGAACTGGTCAGTCTTGGGCGGTCTCCTTATACAGGGTTCTGGGGAACCTATTCGAAAGAAGACATGCAGATAGTCGATGAGTCGATAGCCCTTGTTGGTATTGAATCGCTTTCAAAGCGTATGGTACATACCTTGAGTGATGGTGAGCGTCAGAAGGTGATGATCGCAAAGGCCTTGGCCCAGCAGACACCAGTGATCTATCTTGATGAGCCGACAGCTTTTCTGGATTATCCCAGTAAGGTGGAAGTGTTGCAGTTGCTCCGTCTTGTCAGTCGTCAGGCAGGAAAGACTATCTTCCTTTCCACACATGATGTGGAACTGGCTTTGCAACTGGCTGATACCATATGGTTGATGACTCGTGAGTCAGGTATGACCATCGGAACGCCCAGACAATTAGCACAACAAGGTGCCTTGGGTAAATTTATAGAGCGCGAAGGAATTGCTTTTGATCCAGAGACGCTCGCTATCAGAATAGTAAAGAATAACTAAAGATAGAAGTCCATGATATACGGACATGCTGATGATACTTATCGCTACGGCGACAAATTGAAGCTGAACTTCAGTTCCAATATCTATGCTTGGGCTGATCTCTCAGGATTGAAGGAACACCTGATGCAACATTTCGAGGTGGTATGTCATTATCCTGAGTCAGAACCCTCTATCTTAGAGAAAATGTTGGCGAAGCATCTTGGTGTACCAGAAAACACAGTGATGATAACCAGTGGTGCTAACGAAGCCATCTTTCTGATAGCACAGCTTTATAAGGGTTGGGCATCCATCATTCCACAACCCACCTTTACTGCATATGAATATGCTTGCAAGGCATTCGATCATCTTATTTCCTATGATCGGAAAGATGAGCTTGAGATCATGCCTGAAGATAGAATCTATTGGATTTGTAATCCTAATAATCCAACGGGTAATGTATTGGTAAAACCTTTGGTGAATCGTATCATACGACAGAACACACGTTATCTTTATGTTGTTGACCAGTCGTTTGCAGACTATACCCTCCGTCCGATGCTGAAGCCTTCTGAAATGGTGGATTGTTATAATCTGATGCTGATAGGCTCTCTTTCAAAGAAATATTGTATTCCAGGACTGAGATTAGGATATGTGTTCAGTTCTCCCATCATTATCGATCGTCTGCGCCAGATTCGTCAGCCTTGGTCAGTCAATTCAATGGCAATAGAAGCAGGTAAATACTTGTTGACTAACGATCCCAAGATGATTCCAGACTTAAAGGGTTATCTGACTGAGGCCCAGCGATTACGAAAGGAGTTGTCTTCTATTGAAGGTATCAAAGTCCTGAAGACAGATACCAGTTTCATGTTGGTTTACATAGAATTTGCAGAGGTTCTGGAGTTGAAGAACTGGTTGATACATCATTATGGTATCCTGATTCGTGATACTTCTGATTTCAGAGGGCTTGACAATCATTATTTCCGCATCGTGGCTCGTAATGAAAAAGATGACAACCAGTTAGTGGCTGCCATCCGTGAGTTTAAGAAGTGGAAAGAGGATAATCCTTGATTACAGTGCTTCGTCAAACGGAGCTGCTTTAACGCATTTCAGGTTTTTCTCCAACTGTGAAGTGCTGCTGGCTCCTACCAATACAGATGTGACTGCTTTCTGATGTAGAATCCAAGCCAAAGCCATTTCTGCTAATGTTTCACCACGACTTTCTGCCACCTTATTATAATGGCGCAGCTTCTCCAGCAGTTCTGTGGTCAGCATCGAACTCTTCAGGAATTTTTCCTTTGCCATACGACTATCGGCAGGAATACCATTTAAGTAACGATCAGTCAGCAGACCCTGAGCTAAAGGTGAGAAAGCGATAAAGCCAATACCTTTTTCTGCACAGAAATCTGTGATACCTGTTTCCTGAGGTTCACGATTCAACATATTCAGACGTCCTTGATAGATAAGCAGAGGTACATCGTGAGCTTTCAGATACTCATAACCAAACTTCAAAGGTTCCAGAGGCCAGTTTGAAATACCAACATAGAGGGCCTTACCCTGACGAACGATGTCAACTAAGGCTTGGAGTGTTTCCTCCAGAAGTGTATCAGGATCATAACGATGACTATAGAACAGATCCACATAATCGATCTTCATGCGTTTCAGACTCTGATCCAATGAGGCCATCAGGTATTTCCTGCTTCCCCAGTTACCATAAGGTCCAGGCCACATATCGTAGCCGGCTTTTGAGGAGATGAAAAGCTCATCACGATAAGGCCGGAAATCATCATCCATCAGTCTGCCCATTGTCTCTTCAGCTGAGCCATAAACTGGTCCGTAGTTGTTAGCCAGATCAAAGTGGGTGATACCATGATCAAATGCATAGTGAGTAATCTCTCTGCTGCGCTCATAGGGGTCAACGCTTCCGAAATTATGCCAGAAACCGAGGCTTACCTTAGGCAATAACACACCAGAGCGTCCACAACGCTCATATTCCATTCCATTGTCGTAACGGTTTTTATCCGCAAAATATAATTCCTTCATAGGGCCATTGTTTTTAGTTGGACGCTGCAAAGATACAAAAAAATATGAATATCAAGCAACTTTTCACTTATCACTTATTACTTTTCGCTTCTTTTTCGTAACTTTGCCGCCATAAACCATAAAACTATTCAATACAATGGTATATAACGAATTAGGAAATACTGGAATGAAAGTGTCGAACTTAGGTTTTGGTGCTTCGTCGTTGGGTGGTGTTTTTCATAACATCCGCGAGGAAGAGGGTATCCAAGCTGTTCACACTGCCGTTGAGAATGGTATCAATCTGATAGACGTCTCTCCCTATTATGGTCATCTGAAGGCAGAGATTGTCTTAGGTAAGGCATTGAAGGATATCCCACGGGAGAAGTATTATCTTTCCACCAAAGTAGGTCGCTATGGTAAGGATGGCGTTAACACTTGGGATTATTCTGCCAAGCGGGCCACTGAGAGTGTCTATGAGAGTATGGAGCGCTTGAATGTGGATTATATCGATCTGATCAATGTGCATGATGTAGAGTTTCAGGCAGATCTTCCTGGAGGACTGCAGAAGGTGGTTGATGAGACACTGCCTGCTTTGGTTGAACTGAGAAAGAAGGGAATAGTGAAGCATATTGGTATCACTGACCTTCAACCAGAGAACCTGAAATGGATCATCGAACATTCTGAGAGTGGGGTAGTGGAGAGCATTCTGAATTTCTGTCATTACTCATTGAATGACACCTTGCTGATTGATTTCCTTGGTTTCTTCGAACAGCACAACGTGGGCGTGATCAATGCCTCTCCATTCTCCATGGGGTTGCTTTCACAGCGTGGTGCTCCTGCGTGGCATCCCGCTGGCAAGGATCTGCAGAGAGCCTGTGCCAAAGCTGCGGCCTATTGTCAGGAGAAAGGTTATCCGATCGATAAACTCGCTATTCAGTTCTCCACCAGTCTGAATCCGCGTATTGCCTCTACCTTATTTAGTAGTGCCAATCCGCAGAATGTCCTGAAGAATATCAGTTATGTGAATGAACCGATAGACGAGCAGCTTGTCAGTGAGGTACAGGCTATCATCGGCGATCAGATGTTTGTAAGATGGAAAAACTCATAATCGATGCCCACAGTCATCTGTGGCTGAATCAGGATACGCTGGTTGACGGACAACCAATTCATCAATTAGAGCCAAACCGTAGTCGTTCGCTGTTCTTTAGGGAGGAGCGACAGATGTTGCCGCCCTTTATGACGGATGGTCAGAATACGGCTGAGCGCTTCCTCTCGAATATGGACTATGCGCAGGTGGCTGCGGCTGTGGTGACGCAGGAGTTTATCGACGGACTGCAAAACAGTTATCTGATGCAAGTAGAACGCCGTTATCCCAACAGATTTTTCACCTTTGGTATGGCTGATTATCGTGAACCAGGTTTTCTGGGTCATGCCAAAGCATTGATAGAGAGTTTTAAAGGTATCAAAGTACCTGCAGCCCGATTGTCCCAACAATTTCTGAACGACGAGATGATGCAGATGATGCACTTGATGGAGGAACATAATATCATCTTAGGTATTGAACTGAGAGACGGCCATGCCCAGGTAGGACAGATGGAGGAAATCATCCAAGAGTGTCCAAAGCTGAAAGTAGCTATCGGACATTTCGGTATGGTGACACGCAAGGGATGGATGAGTCAGATACGATTGGCCCGCCATGAAAATGTGTATGTAGAGAGTGGTGGTATCACCTGGCTCTTCAACGATGAGTTCTATCCTTTCCCATCAGCCATCCGTGCTATCAAAGAGGCAGCTGACGAGGTGGGTATGGAGAAACTGATGTGGGGCAGTGACTATCCTCGCACCATCACTGCCATCACCTATAAGATGTCATACGACTTCGTGGAGAAATCCAATGAGTTGACAGCGACAGAGAAACGTCTCTTTTTAGGTGAGAATGCCAAGCGTTTCTTCGGCTTTGGCGAATTGCCTGAATTGCCGTATATAAAGAATATGAGTGAGTGAGTGAATAATTGAAAATTGAAGAATTGAAATATTGAAGTTATGAAAGCAATACAGATTTCTGGTTTGCGCCAGATGCAAATCGTGAATGTTCCAGAGCAGGAGTTACATGCCGGCGAAGTACTCCTGCGCCTTGAGTATGTCGGCTTCTGTGGTTCTGATCTTAGCACCTATTTAGGTAAGAACCCTATGGTGAAGATGCCCGTGATTCCAGGTCATGAGATTGGAGCAGTGATTGAGAAGGTGGGTGCCGATGTACCTGAAGGTCTGAAACCTGGTATGACAGTTACCTGTAATCCTTATACCAACTGTGGTAAATGTGCCTCTTGTCGCAACTCACGTGTCAATGCCTGTCAGCATAACGAGACGTTGGGTGTGCAGCGCAATGGCGCCATGCGTGATTATATCGTTCTGCCTTGGGAGAAGGTGATTCCTGCAGAACAGTTAACCCCTCGTACCTGTGCCCTGATCGAGCCGATGAGTGTAGGTTTCCATGCTGTGAATCGTGCGCAGGTTACTGACATCGATGTCGTGATGGTAATTGGCTGTGGTATGGTAGGTATGGGTGCCATTGTCCGTTCTGCTCTGCGTGGTGCAACGGTTATCGCTGCCGATATCGACGATGAGAAACTCGAACTCGCCAAGCAGATGGGTGCCACTTATACCATTAATACCAAGACAGAGGATGTGCATGCCCGTCTGCTGGAGATGACTTCTGGCTTTGGTCCTGATGTGGTGATCGAGGCAGTGGGAAGTCCGATGACCTACCAGATGGCTGTTGATGAAGTGGCCTTTACAGGTCGTGTGACCTGTATCGGCTATGCGAAGACAGAGGTATCATTCCAGACCAAGTTCTTTGTGCAGAAGGAGCTTGACATCCGTGGTTCGCGTAATGCTCTGCCCAGCGATTTCCGTGCTGTCATCCATTATCTGGAGCGTGGTACCTGTCCTGTAGATCGTCTCATCTCTAATGAGGTAACTCCTGAAGAAGCGCCTGAAGCTATGCAGCAGTGGGCAGAGAATCCTGGAAAGGTGTTTAGAATCTTAGTTCGTTTCCAATGAAAAAGAGTTATCTGATACCCTTCATCCTCGTGACGTTCTGCTTTGCCCTTTGGGGTTTTGCCAACGACATCACGAATCCGATGGTAAAGGCATTCTCGAAGATATTCCGCATGAGTGTCACTGATGGCTCATTGGTGCAGGTCGCCTTCTATGGTGGCTATTTCTGTATGGCTTTCCCTGCTGCCATCTTCATCCGTAAATACAGTTATAAGGCAGGTGTACTGATGGGACTTGGTCTTTATGCAGCTGGTGCTCTACTTTTCTTTCCCTCGAAGAGTATTGGACTCTATGGCTGTTTTCTGGTAGCCTATTTCATCATGACCTGTGGTCTGTCGTTTTTGGAGACATCCTGTAATCCTTATATCCTGGCGATGGGACCAGAGGAGACTGCTACACGAAGATTGAACTTAGCACAATGTTTCAATCCCTGTGGTTCTATCATCGGTATGTTTGTGGCGATGAACTTCATTCAGGCCAAGCTGAATCCGATGAGTAGTGATGAGCGCGCCCTGTTGGGTGATGCAGAGTTTGAGGCATTGAAGAATGCCGATCTCGATGTACTGATCTCGCCCTACCTTGCCATTGGGGCTGTCATCGTACTGATGTTCTTTATTATCCTCTTCACGAAAATGCCGAAGAATGGTGATCAGAACCATGATGTCCACTTCTTGGTAACCATCCGTCGCATCTTTAAACTGAGGTATTACAGCGAGGGTGTCATAGCCCAGTTCTTCTATGTAGGTGCACAGATTATGTGCTGGACCTTCATCATCCAGTATGGTACGCGTGTTTTTATGGCAGAGGGCATGGGTGAACAGGAGGCAGAGATCCTCTCACAGCAGTTCAATATCTATGCGATGGTGTTCTTCATCTGTTCGCGCTTCATTGCCACTTTCCTGATGCGTTATGTAAAACCTGCTTTGCTGCTGGCTATCTTCGGCGTGCTGGCAATGGTCTTTACTCTGGGTGTCATTGTGTTCCAGAATCGGATGGGTATCTACTCTTTGGTATGTGTCAGTGGTTGTATGTCGCTGATGTTCCCCACCATCTATGGTATAGCCCTCGATGGTATGGGTGATGATGCGAAGTTTGGTGCCGCAGGTCTGATAATGGCTATCTTAGGCGGTTCTGTGCTCCCACCTTTACAGGCGATGATTATTGACAAAGGTACAGTCTTCGGCTCTTTCCCTGCCACCAACGCCTCGTTTATTTTGCCTTTCATTTGTTTCCTCGTGGTAACGGTCTATGGTTATCGTACCCACGTGGTTCGTCATTTATAAATCATTCGGATATGAAAAGAATACTGTGTTTCATCTTTGGTTGCTGTCTGGTTTTGTCAGCTGTAGCACAACAATCACCCAATGGAAAAATCTCAATAACTCCCTATAATAAAGGACTCTGTGTGAATTATGGGCAACAGAAAGTCTTGCAGATTCCTACCTTGGGTTATGAGGGTTATCCTTCTAAAGTGGAGTTTGTTGATAAGGGCACTCTTACTGACGATTATCGGATGCTTTCTGGTAAGCGTCTGCATTGTAAGAATCAGGCACGTTTATATGAGGCAAAACTGAGCGAAAATCTGCGCTTGGTGATGAGGCTCTATAATGATGGTGTCGCCTTCCGTTATGAGTGGTCGGGTTTGCGTAATCAGGTGCTGCCAAAGGAGCAGACCACCTTTCTTATTCCCGAGGGAACAAAGCGTTGGATGCAGCAATGGACAGAAGCCTACGAGAGTTTCTTCCCGCTTACCACCACTTATAAGGTGGAGCCGATACCCAGTTTCAGCGGTATCTTCAAATCAGCCGAAGGATATAACAACCGTTGGGGCTATCCTGCGCTGATCTCGCCTGCAGATGATGTCTTTGTATTGCTTTCAGAAGCCAATATCGAGCGTCGTCAGAGTGCTTCCTGTCTTTTCAATGATGGTGAGAACTTCCGTGTGGTGCCCGATAAGAATGATGTTCGTGTGAGTGGCATCTGGCGCAGTCCTTGGCGGGTTGCCATCATAGGAAGTCTGGGTGATGTGGTGGAATCTACATTGATTACTGATGTGAGTTCTCCCAACAAACTGCTGGATATGAGTTGGATTCATCCAGGCGTGGTGTCTTGGATCTACTGGGCTTATAATCATGGCTCCAACGACTATCAGATCATCAAGAAATATGTCGATATGGCTGTCACCTTAAAGTTGCCTTATGTGCTGATTGATGCCGAATGGGACGAGATGAAGGATGGCAAAACTATCGAGGAGGCTGTTGCCTATGTTACTACCCAAGGTGTGAAACCACTGATCTGGTACAACTCTTCCGTAGGTTGGATCGATGGTGCCCCAGGTCCGAAGTTCCGTCTGAACAAACCTGAGGATCGGGAGCGCGAGTTTGCCTGGTGTGAGAAGATTGGTGTGGCTGGTGTGAAGATTGATTTCTTCTCTGGCGACAACCAGATGAATATGGATTACTGTATCGATCTGCTGGAATGTGCAGCCCGTCATCATCTGCTGGTGAACTTCCATGGAGCCACCATCCCTCGCGGTTGGCAGCGCACCTATCCCAATTTGTTATCCACAGAGGGTGTCTATGGGGCTGAGTGGTATAACAATGTACCCACCTTTACAGCTCAGGCAGCGCGTCATAATGCCACATTGCCTTTCACCCGTAATGTCATAGGTCCGATGGACTATACCCCTTGTACTTTCAGCGACTCGCAGCATCCTCATATCACCTCAAAAGCCCATGAGTTGGCGCTTACCGTACTCTTTGAAAGTGGTTTGCAGCATCTGGCAGACAAGCCTGAGAGTTATCTCGCACAGCCTCAGGCCGTACAGGACTTCTTTACAGAGCTGCCTACTGTGTGGGATGAGACGCGCTTTGTCGCTGGTTATCCTGGTAAGAGTGCCGTCCTTGCCCGTCGTTTCGGACATTCATGGTATGTGGCAGGTATCAACGGTCTCGATGAGGCTCAGACATTCTCGCTCGACCTCAGCTTTATCAAGTCATCCGACAAGATCCAATACTTTGCCGACGCCCCAGATGGCTCCTGGGCTATCACCAACATTGATAGTTTCCCCACGCAACTCACCTGCCAACCCCGTGGCGGCTTCGTCTTTGTCGTTCATGAGTAAAATTTCTGCCGAATTCTTTTGAGTTTCAGAAAAAATCCTTATCTTTGCAGCGACTACGAAAAAAGTCGTAACGAAAAAAGTCGTAATATGGAGAATCCCTTTAAATTCGGAACAATTGTTGAGGAAGAATACTTCACAGATAGGATAGAAGAGGTAGCATCTATCAGTCATTTTCTGAATAGTGCAAATCATCTTATTCTTATTAGTCCTCGTCGATTTGGCAAAAGCAGCGTTATAGCGAAGGCTGTTAAAGAGACAGGTCGTAAAAACATTACGATCAATCTGCAGCAAGTCACATCCGTTGCTGATCTGTCTGCCAAATTGTTACGAGAGTTTTTCAAGGTTCATCCATTAGAACGGATTCGCCATTTGATAACCCATTTCCGCATTATACCTACTATAACCAGTAATCCTCTTACTGGTGCAATGGATGTCTCTTTCCAACCAGGGGTAGATTCATCTATACTCCTTGAAGATGTAATGGCGTTAATTGAAAACGCACATACAGAACAGGAAAGAATAATTGTAGTGCTGGATGAGTTTCAGGAAATAATTGATCTTGCCCCTCGCTTGGATAAGCAGTTACGATCCATCATGCAGGAACAAAAACACATTAATTATATCTTGTTAGGAAGCCAGGAGAGCATGATGACAGAGATATTTGAGCGAAAGAAATCTCCTTTCTATCATTTTGGACAATTGATGAGACTTGGGAAGTTACCACGTAATGACTTCCATCATTATCTTTCTGAACGTTTAAGAGGTTGCTTTACAGAAAAAAGCGAAGAGTTAGCTGACAGAATCCTGGATTACACAGACTGTCATCCATATTATTCTCAACAATTAGCATTTAATGTTTGGAACATAGGCACTCTTCAACCAGAAAAAGAAGATGCCATAAAGGAAGCCATCAACAATATCGTTATCATCCATGGACTTGACTATGAACGTCTTTGGATGAATTTAAGCCGCACTAGCAAATGGATATTACAGCGTCTGGCCTCAAATAGTGTGCTTCAGACAGGGGAGTATCCAACAAGTACCATCTATAGTGCGTTGAAACGGTTGCAGAAAGATGGTTATGTGATCTATTCTGATCATTATGAACTGGAGGATCCATTTTTTAAGGAGTGGATATTAAGGCAGATGTAAACAAAGAAAATCCAACTACAATGAAACAAAAATACGCTGTTATTATATTGTTTGCTCTGATTAGTGTTTCAGGCATCACCAGTTTTAGTAGTTATCAGGCTACAGAGGGAATGATAACGGAAGATATGAATAGTGCACTGACAAAGACATTGGCAGAGCAAAAAAGTGACGTGATCAGTACCGATACCATTCGTGTGTTTAATAGTTTTCTGACAATAGAACAGTTGCGTGGAAATGCTGTACTTGCTGTGACAACCAGACAAGATGGTCTTCGCTGTGAGGCAAAATGCTCTGCTGCAACAATCTTTTCTATGTCTGATCAGAAACCTGCCTCTGTATTGTGGACAATAGCACTTCTTTGGAGTTTATATTGCTTCTGGAAATATAGGAAAAATGAACCGCTTATAGCATTCGGCGGTTTGGCTTATTCTGAAGTCGATGGACGTTTCTATAATACAAAAGGAAAACAGGTCAAACTTACTCCGATGCAACAGCAACTCATGGAGATGTTCTTCCGTAACGAATCCCATCATCTAACAAAAGCAGAGATTTGCGATACTCTTTGGCCAAAGAAGGATGATGCCAATGATACACTCTATACGTTGATTCGTCGTCTGAAACCTATTATTGAGGAACATTCTGACCTTATGATAGAGTCAGATAGAGGACGTGCCTATGAATTGAAAATCAGATAGATAGCATGTCGTCAGCGAATTGTCAGACAAATGTCAGGCAGTAATTTTGTTTATAAAAGAATCTCTTCATACCTTTGCAGAAAAATCGCAAACGTATGAAGAGATTTCTATTTCTATCAATGCTAATTTTCATAGCAGTCATGATATATGTTTCTGTTCATGAGAAGGAAAACGACCAGTCTCTGCCTCAAAAATTGGAGCAGGCGATAAGACTCACGCGAATGAAGGAATACCACGATGACGACTATGATTATGTGGTGCGTTATCCTTCTTTCTTTGAGCAGACTGCCGATTCGCTAATGGAAAAGGGCAGTAGCCGTTTTTGTTTCTGGCAAGATAGTACAGAGATTGTGCAGACCACTTTTGTGGAGCAGAATACCGATAGCCTGACATTGGAACAGGCGATGGCAAAGTATGCCTCCGATCTCCATGCCACTCAGCAACAGAAAGGCGACGGATGCTTCATCCTTTCAGGACATCTTTATACTGAAACGGGGCAGATGACGGGTCGTCGCTTTTATGCAAAGTTTGTTCAGCATCG
>ONAE01000053.1 GCA_900315695.1 uncultured Prevotella sp.
TCAGGAGCGCCGTATCAACCAGGTTCTTGCTGCTCTGAAGGAGAATGGCATCAACTCTATCGAGGAGGCCAATGAGATTTGTGAAAAGGCAGGTATCGACCCTTACCAGATGTGTGAGGACACTCAGCTCATCTGCTTCGAGAATGCCAAGTGGGCATACGTTTGTGGTGCTGCTATCGCCATCAAGAAGGGTGTGAAGACAGCTGCCGAGGCTGCTGAGGCCATCGGCATTGGTCTGCAGAGTTTCTGTATCCCTGGATCAGTAGCCGACGATCGTAAGGTAGGTATCGGTCACGGTAACCTCGCTGCTCGTTTGCTCCGCGAGGAGACTGAGTGCTTCGCCTTCCTGGCAGGTCACGAGAGCTTCGCAGCAGCCGAGGGTGCCATCAAGATTGCCGAGATGGCTAACAAGGTTCGTAAGAAGCCTCTCCGTGTGATCCTGAATGGTCTTGGAAAGGACGCTGCTCAAATTATCAGCCGCATCAACGGTTTCACATACGTTCAGACCAAGTTCGACTACTTCACTGGTGACCTGGCTGTTGTTAAGGAGGTTCCTTATGGCAACAATCCTAGTCGCCTGAAGGTAAAGTGCTACGGTGCCGATGATGTTCGTGAGGGTGTAGCTATCCTGTGGAAGGAGAACGTTGATGTCTCTATCACTGGTAACTCTACCAACCCAACCCGTTTCCAGCACCCCGTTGCTGGAACCTATAAGAAGGAACGCGTACTCGCTGGTAAGCCTTACTTCTCAGTAGCTTCCGGTGGCGGTACTGGTCGTACCCTGCACCCAGATAACATGGCTGCCGGTCCTGCTTCTTACGGTATGACTGACACCTTGGGCCGTATGCACTCTGACGCTCAGTTCGCAGGTTCTTCTTCAGTTCCTGCTCACGTAGAGATGATGGGCTTCCTCGGTATGGGTAACAACCCGATGGTAGGTGCTACCGTATCTGTAGCTGTTGCTATTGATCTCGCTATCAATAAGAAGTAAATAGTCCACTTTATATTAGTTTAAAAGCCTCGCCAATCAGCGGGGCTTTTAAATTTAGATTTCAAAATCGAAGCAACTGCGATGCACAGTATAGGGGCGGACCTTACCGTTGGCTACTGCTACATGCGCAGGATGAACGGCATAGCCCTTCAAGGCCTCTTCGCTCTCAAGTGTGCTGTCGAGCATAACGTCAGCATTCGATGAGACCAAACGCCCATCGATATGTACCTTCACATCGACCAGCCCAGGCACTTTGCCTACGAGTGATTCCAAACCAGCCTTAATACCGGCCTTTACTTGTTTCTTCTCCTCCTCAGAGAGTTCCGGATTCAATGTCCAAAGAATAATGTGTTTAACCATAACTTTTTTGTTTAGAGCGTTAATATTGATAGGGGAAAAACTGTTCAAATGGATAGGGCAACTCAAAATGCATCCGTTTCTCGGTTGCAGGGTGGATGAAGGTGATAGCCTGTGCCTGCAAATAGAGGCGATCAGCTTTCTGACCGTAGAGTTCATCGCCCACAATCGGACAACCCAGTCCTTCAGAATGGGCGCAATGTATCCGTAGTTGGTGGGTACGGCCCGTATGAGGATAGAGTGCCAACAGGCTATGCGAACCAGCCAACAACACCCGATATTCAGTGATAGCCCGCTTACCTTTCTCATGGTCAACCACCTGAAGAGGACGGTTCATAGGATCGGATGCCAAAGGCAGATCAATGACACCATGTTCCTTCGCAGGCGTACCCACAACAATGGCGAGGTACTTCTTCTTGACAGTCCTGTCGGTAAACTGAATCTGCAGATGTTGATAAGCCTCCTTCGTCTTAGCAACCAAGATGATACCTGACGTCTGCATATCGAGCCGATGTGCCAATAATGCATCAGGCCATTGTGCCTGTGCCCAGGTAGCCACGGAATAATCGGCAATCTTACCTGGAACGCTCAACAAGCCTACAGGTTTGAATAGCACAGCCAATGTCTCATCTTCATAGATTATGGCAGGTTCCTGACAAGTGTCGTTGGTTGTCTCTAGGTGCGGATCAACATCGAGCCCCTGCAACATCCAAGTCAATACAGGTTTACACTTCCCCCGACAGGCAGGATAGAAATGGCCATGGTGCCGAATCAGGCTCTTGGGCGAATCACCCCACCAGAACTCAGCCATGCAGACAGGCTTCAGATGATGAAGATATGCATATTGCAGGAGCTTCGGTGCACAACAGTCGCCCGTACCTCCAGGAGGTAACGGATATCTATTTCGGATACGGGCAGAGCAATGATAGTCTTGCCACACTTCAACAAGATCTTTCACTTCACCACGCCCGTTCAACATTTTGTATTGATGAAAAAGCCATGTCTGAAGTTCCTGAGACATCTCCTTGGATTTCCCTGAACCACTAGTCTCTCTAGAGATTCTAGATATCTCACGCTCCTTTTCTTTGAAATAGCCATCGGGTTGTTGAGCATCAAAAACAGGCGGCACGAAATAGGGCCAGTCATTACGTCCTTCCAACAGGCCAGAATAAGCTGTCAGGAAAGCCAGTCCTTCGACAGACTCCACCACCAGCACGCCCACCATCTTCCCCTCCGTAGAGTGGATACGGGTCATTTCCTGCATCACTTCTTCTGCAGCCAACAAGCATAACGGATGAGGCTCGTAACAGAAAGGATCTGTGAAATACTCGGGCTTCTGAAGTTTTGTTATTAAAGGATGTACACATGTCATGATTGGGCAAAGATACAAACTTTTTCCGAAATTTGCAAATTTCAGACTTAAAATGTATGTTGTTTCAGAATTAATGCTTATCTTTGCAAAGCACTAATCAATTCAACAAGATGAAAACAGATGATTTTTTTGTGATTACAATAAATCGTGAACTCGGTTCTGGAGGAAGAACCGTCGGTGAGCAACTGGCTAAAAGACTTGAGGTGCCATTCTATGATAAGGTACTCATCCAGCAGTTGAAAAAGAAGTATGGCCTTAATACAGATGAGATTGAGCGTCTGAAAGGGCAGAAGCATAACTGGTGGGCAGAATTCAAGCGTAGTATCAGGATGATGCCAAACTATGTGGCTCCAAAGATAGTGCCAGACTATTCATCTATGCCCGACTTCCTGATTACCGACGACATCTTCAAAGCAGAGACAGAGATTCTGAAAGGTATTGCTGCCGACGGTTCGTGTGTCATTGCCGGTCGCAGTGGTTTTTTCATTTTCCGCGATCATCCCAACCACCTAAGTATCCTGATTCAAGCATCCATGAAGCACCGCATAGAAAGAGTAATGCAGAAACAAAACATCTCTGCAGAAGAGGCCAAAGCCATTATCGAAGAAGTGGATGAGGGACGTGAGAACTATGTCAGGAAATACACGGGTTCCTCTAGATATGACACACGCAACTACGACCTTGTGATCAATGCTGATAACCACTCAGAAGACGAGATTGTAGAGATGATTATCCATTATATGAAATTACCGTTGTCCAAGATCATCTTCTAAAGACAGAAGG
Source organism: uncultured Prevotella sp. (assembly GCA_900315695.1). Taxonomy (GTDB): domain Bacteria; phylum Bacteroidota; class Bacteroidia; order Bacteroidales; family Bacteroidaceae; genus Prevotella. The sequence continues at coordinate 3,504 of ONAE01000053.1, forward strand.
TCGAGACATTTCTCTACAGGAATGCCTCGATTTTTGTCATCAGTGTTACGATAACGGTCTATCATACGGAAGACAGTATCCATAGCCTGACGAGTGCTGGTTTTCAGCGACTCCCCATTCAGAAGATGACCTATGAGTACGGCAGAGAAGATGTCACCTGTGCCATGGAAAAGTCCGGGGATCTCATGATAGTCCAGATGGAAATAGCTATCGTCGAAGTGATTATAGCCTGCCACAGAATTATAACCGTCTATCTTACAACTGGTGATCAACGCTGACTTACTGCCAATCTCTCTCAGCTTGTCGAGCAGATCGCCAGCCTCTTTCCAGCTGATACCACCCATCTTGATACGTGTACCTGTCAAATAACAGGCCTCTGTATAGTTGGGAAAGGTTAGATGAGCCACAGACACCATCTCACGCATCAGCTCTACCTGGTGCTCGGTTACACCGTTATAAAGGCGTCCACCGTCACCAAGAATAGGATCGACGAAAACTGTCGTACCATTTTTACCCTGTTCCTCACAATAGTTTGTCACGAGTTTAGCCTGTTCGTCACTGAACATCAAACCCGTGCAAACAGCATCAAATGAGAAGCCCAGTTCTTTCCATACGGACAATGTACCCTTGATGTATTCGGTAGTATCTTGGATGTTAAACTTCCCGTAATCAAGTGTGTTCGACACAAGTGCTGTGGGCAAGCTGTAGGTTGGAATGCCCAGGTATGAAAGGATTGGAAGCATGGCACACATACCCACTTTACCGTAGCCTACAACGTCGTTAATTAACAGTATCTGTTTCATTTTAATATATTTGGCTGCAAAGTTACGAATTATTTTTGTAACTTTGCAGCCAAATATGGAAAATCAGCAAGTTTCGCCCTTATTGGCACTACAACAACAACGGCTTCTGCTCCAGATGGAGTATCAGGCCGAGAAAGAGGCCTTCCGTAAGCAGACCGAGGAGATGGGACTGCAACGAAAGGTGAAGCGTGGTGACGCCTGGTATCCCCTAAAGGTGGGTAGAAGCTATTACAACTCATTGAACCAGTTGGTGGTGGAGATATTCCGTTTAGGTGACGAGGAGATAGAACATAACTTCGAGTTCGGAAGGCCAGTGGTATTCTTCCGCATCGACGAAAAGAATCAAATCCACTACTTCAACTTCACGGCCACTGTCAGTTATGTCGATGGCGACAGAATGGTCATAGTCGTTCCTGATAACGGCCAACTCATCGACGTACAGGGAGCCGAGAACGTCGGCGTGCAACTGTTTTTCGACGAGACCAGCTATAAAATGATGTTTGACGCCCTCGACCGAGTCATGAAGGACAAGGGGCGCTTGGGCTATCTGCGCGACTTATTCTATTCACATCAGAAAGCTGAGACCTTCTCGTTTACTCCCCTCCATTTCCCCTATCTGAACATCACTCAAGAAGATGCAGTGAATAAGGTACTCCGAGCTAAGGATATTGCCATTGTTCACGGCCCTCCAGGCACCGGCAAGACTACGACACTCGTAGAAGCTGTTTATGAAACATTAAGACGGGAGAATCAGGTTCTGGTCTGTGCACAGAGTAACATGGCAGTCGATTGGATCTCAGAGAAACTGGTGGATCGAGGTATCAATGTATTACGCATAGGAAACCCAACACGTGTGAACGACAAAATGCTATCCTTCACTTATGAGCGGCGTTTTGAGAACCACCCCGACTACGAAATGCTATGGGCCATCCGAAAAGCTATCCGTGAGCTTCGTGCTCAACGGAAACGAGGGGGCGGCAAATATCACCAGAAATTGGAGCGTCTGAAAGAACGTGCTACAGAAATCGAGGTTCGAATCAATGCCCAGCTATTTAGTGAGGCCCGTGTGATAGCTTGTACACTAGTGAGCTCTGCCAACCGTCTGCTCGAGGGACAGAAGTTCGGTACATTGTTTATCGACGAAGCCGCCCAAGCTCTTGAAGCCGCCTGTTGGATTCCTATCCGTCGGGTTTCACGCGTTATTTTGGCAGGTGACCATTGTCAGCTACCTCCGACAGTGAAGAGTTTTGAAGCCTTGAAGGCCGGACTCGGAAAAACCCTCATGGAGCGGATCGTGGAGAACAAGCCCGAAGTGGTGACCCTGTTGAAGACGCAGTACCGTATGAATGAAGAGATCATGCGTTTCTCCTCCGACTGGTTCTATAACAATCAGATGGAGAGTGCACCAGAGGTAAAATTCCGAAGTATCCTCGACCTCGACATCCCTATGACGTGGATCGACACTTCTCAGTTTGAACTTCCCGAAGACAGTGACATTAGCTTTAAAGAAACTTTTGTCGGCGAGAGCTTTGGTCGTATCAACAAGGCGGAGGCAGAGCTAACCCTATTGGTCTTGGAACAATATTTCGAAAAGATCGGCAAGACACGCATCTTGGAAGAACGGTTGGATGTTGGCGTTATTTCTCCTTATCGTGCTCAGGTGCAATATATGCGTCGGTTGATGAAGAATAAGAAGTTCTTCAAACCTTTCCGCCACCTGATCAGCGTGAACACCGTAGACGGCTTCCAAGGGCAGGAACGCGATATCATCCTCATCTCTCTAGTTAGAGCCAACAACGAAGGACAAATCGGCTTCCTGCGCGACCTTCGACGTATGAACGTCGCTATCACCCGTGCCCGTATGAAACTCATCATCTTAGGAGACGCCTCAACAATGACTCGTCATCCTTTCTACAAAAAGCTCTTCGAATACATTGAAGCTTTAAGTTAACATTATTTAGGGGATGATTATTTCGTTAAAACAGATTTATTTGTATCTTTGCAGCAAATTGGAACAGGATCGTTTACGATTAACTTCTAATAGTCATGATTGAGATACGTTCAGTAAAGAACAATAAACAGCTTCGGCAATTCGTACAGTTCTACTACGACCTGTACCGTGGGAATGAATATGCAGTGCCTTATCTCTATTCTGATGAGATGGCTACATTGCGTTCCGACAAGAACCCGTCGTTCGAATGTTGTGAGTCGGCTTATTTCCTGGCTTACCGTGAAGGAAAGGTCGTGGGACGTGTTGCTGCTATCATCAACTATCGTGCCAACAAGCGCTGGGATTGCAATCAAGTGCGCTTCGGTTGGTTCGACTTTATCGACGACATCGAGGTCTCTACAGCTTTGTTGAAGGCTGTAGAAAATTGGGGGCGCGAGCGGGGCATGACAGAGATCGCAGGCCCATTGGGCTTCATTGATACCGACCGTGAGGGTATGCTCATTGAGGGTTTCGACCAGCTCTCTACGATGTATATCAACTATAATTATCCGTATTATCAGCAGCACATGGAGCGCATGAGCGGCTTCAATAAAGATAATGACTATGTGGAATTAAAAGTTAAGGTACCCGAAAAGGTGCCTGATAAGTTTGCGAAGATTACCGAACTGGTTAGGAGTCGTTATGGCCTGCGCGTACATAAGTTCACCCGGCATGAGCTGATTAAGGAGGGTTATGGTAAGCAGGTGTTCGATTTATTGAACGCCACATATAAGGATTTGTATGGTTTCAGTCAGTTGTCAGAGCGACAAATCGACAAGCTTATCAATGACTATATCAAGATTGCCGATCTGAATTTGGTAACAGCTATTATGGACGGCGATAGGATGGTTGGCTTCGGTATTACGTTTCCCTCCTTCTCTCGAGCTTTGCAGAAGACGCGCGACGGCCGTGTCTTCCCTTTTGGCTGGTGGCATCTGTTGAAGATTCTAAAGTGGCATAAGACGCCGATTGTCGATCTATTGCTGATTGGTGTACTACCAGAATATCGCAACAAGGGTGCCAATGCTCTGATCTTTGACGATTTGATCCGTTGGTTCCAACGTTATGGCTTCGAATGGGCAGAGACGGGTCCTCAGATGGAGACCAATGAAGGGGTGCTCTCACAGTGGCAGTATCTCGATGCCATTCAGCACCGTCGCCATCGTTGTTATAGAAAGATCTTATAATTTATGGATATGACTTGGGAATTTGTGCTACGCATTTTCGTAGCGGCATTGTTGGGTGGTGTGATAGGTTTGGAACGCGAATACCGTGCCAAGGAAGCAGGATTCCGTACGCATTTTCTAGTAGCATTGGGATCAGCTTTATTTATGATTGTATCAGCCTATGGTTTTGAGGAGGTTGTCAGTCTGCCAGGCCATCGCCTTGACGTGTCACGCATAGCAGCCCAAGTAGTGTCTGGCATCGGTTTTATCGGTGCTGGTACGATTATCTTCCAAAAGAGTGAAAATGTTGTACGTGGTCTAACCACTGCTGCCGGTGTCTGGGTAGTAGCAGCCATTGGTCTGGCTTGTGGCGGCGGCATGTATATGCTAGCCACTGCTGCTACGATACTTGTGCTGGCAGGGCTGGAGGCCTTTAACTTCTTCCTCCATAAGTTCGACAGACACAGGAACTATTAATTCCTGACATTGTTCTGGATGCGATCACCCTCCTCTATGACTATCTTGGTTGGACTACTTCTCTTATCTACAGGTTTCTCGGTGAAGTCTGGTGTATTATACGAATACATCAGCCGGCGATAGTATTCCTTAGGATTGCGTTGGGGCAACATAAAGGGCTTGGTAGCACGGCCTGCAGCATCAATGCCTGCAAAATAAAGACGTGTATAAAGTCCGTCGTCACGGCGACTCGTGAAGAGGAACCAACGGCTGTTTTTGGCCCAGGCATGCAGACTCTCAGAACGCTGGCTGTTCACCTCATCCATCCGTCGCGTGGTGCCATTGGTCAAGTCGAACAACCACAATTCAGCTTCGGGATGCCATACTGTGAAGTAACCGTAATCCGCCTCCGCATACATCAGAAAACGACCGTCATAGGAAACACGAGGCCACGATACACTTTTATCCGTCTGAGCTGTATTCACCAATGTATCCACTTTAGTGCCGATACGGCCTGTCTTCTCATCGAAACTTACACGACATAGACTGTATTTCTCCTTGTCGTAATCGGTGGGATAAATCTGGCGACGGGCCGTTGTGAAAAAGAGCCACTTGCCGTCGGGCGAGAAGGTGGGACAGTTCTCTGCCCAATATTTCTTCATAATCAATGTATCCTGCATGATTGTGTGGGTCTGTGTATCATAGACAAACACGTCTGATGATGCATCATACACATCAATACGCTGCATACTGGCTGAATGAAACATCTGTGAAGTCTTGTTAGTAGAGAAGGCGCAATAGCGGCCTCCTGGATGCCAGCCAGGATACACCATTGCACCACCTAATTGTTCGTTCTTAGCCTGTACGAGCTCCGTCTTTCCTTCACGGTGGATCGCCGTAGCACCATGCTCGCCACGGATATGGAACACATACTGGTCGGGATTGGTCTGGTTGGCGGTATGACAGTTCACACACATACCGTGTATCTGAGTATTGTCGATAAGCACCTGTTCATCAAAGTTGCTCAGGTCGCGCTGATAGAGTCCCATCTTACTATAGAGCTCGAAGCTGGGTGCGATACGTCGATAGGTGACACCCCATTCCCCGAGCGGCTGATCACTTACAGAGACCGTGAAGTCACGATACTGCGTCCACTGCCCATTTTTTTCTGCACACACCGTAAAGGTAAGCTTTGTTCCACGGTTCTGTTTCAGCAACGTGTGCCAAGTATCCACGTCGAAATCAGCATAGTCACCATTCACATGCAACAAACCGCCATGCACACCTGTGACAAGCACATCCACCGTTGTCACTGAGTCATCAGCCATTGAGAAATTCAGGGGAGCGATACCGTCAGGAATCGTCACGCCTATATAGTCAGGATAGATCATGGGCAACTGATTCACCTGTTGCACACGCTCTGGCTGTCGGCTACAAGCTGTCAGTAGCAGACTGCTCATGAGGGCAATGATTATGCTATGATAGTATTTTCTCATCGTTCGATACATTAATAGAAGATTAGATTCTCAGACTTCTCATACGACTGCTTCATCTGTTCATAAACAGTACCCCTCAGTAGTTCCGGGCGTTCCACCAAAGGGCGCATTTTCTTAGCCCAGCTGCGATAGAAAAGTGTACATTCCAATAAACTGATATATTTCAACGCTACTTCCGGACGACCAGTAATCAGACTAGTCTCCGTCAGTCGCATGAGGGAGCGTGCGCTCTTGTCATAGTCATTGATCGACTCCATGGCTTCAAAGGCTGCACGCTGCGCCATACCCACCTGCCCGATCATCATATAGATATCACTCATCATATAGGCTGAGACACGACTTGTCAACGACTCCTTGTGATTCATCAGACAGGCCTGCAGATATTGGGGAGCCAAACGCCCAGTTTTCCATAAGGCAATGCGCACCGCATTCTGGCAGGAAAGTATCATCGTCTCATTCTGCTGGTTCTTTTCTACAATTTCCTCCCATTTGCCTTGACGCAACAGGAAGTCATATTCCAGCTCCTCCATCGAGCCACCGGCAGGTTTGTAGGCCATCACACACAACAATACGGGTAGTATTAACGACAACAGGGCTGACACCACGCGCCATCTCTTCTTCAAAAGCCGATGAAACAGCCACATTGACAAGAGTTGCAATACAACGCAGAGCAATGCCATCGTAAAAGCGCCCTGCATCGGTGTGCAGAAGAACTGTACCACACCACTCCAAAGATAGTCACCCAAACCTCCTGGCATCTCAAGTCTGTCGTGCAGATAGACAGCATCCCACACAAACAACTGTGACTGTTCTTGGCTCATGAGTACTTCGGGGTGTCCCAAGTACCAGAAAGCATATACAGCCACGCCTACCACAACAGGTACCGCAGCCGTCCAACTGATTGAATTTACACGTTCTGATTTCATAATTTTTGCAAAAATACGAAATTTCATCGAATCCACACTATTTTTAATCACTTTTTTTATCTATATTTGCATGCGGAAACCAAAACCGCTAAGCTTCATGTCAAAAAAACAACTATTTGTATCTTTTCTGGCTGTGCCATTGCTAACACAGGCTCAGAATCCTGTGATCCGCGACCAGTTCGCTGCTGATCCAACCGCACGTGTATTTAATAATAAGGTGTATGTCTATCCATCGCACGACATCTTCCCACCCGAAGGACAGCGACAGGACTGGTTCTGCATGGCCGACTATCACGTGTTCTCATCTGAGAATCTAACAGACTGGACTGACCACGGTATGATCATCTCTCAGGAGAACGTACCCTGGGGGAATCCTGAGGGATATTCGATGTGGGCACCCGACTGTGTCAATAAAAACGGCAAGTACTATTTCTACTTCCCCAACGGTCCGAAGGACAGTCGAGGCTTCGGCATCGGTGTGGCCACTGCCGACAAGCCTGAAGGTCCGTTTACCTTACAGCCCGAACCCATCAAAGGCGTCTCAGGTATCGACCCCTGTGTACTTATCGACGATGATGGTCAGGCTTATATCTATTGGAGTGGTATGGGAATCCGTGGTGGCAAGCTGAAGGCCAACATGCTGGAGCTTGACGGCGAACTGCAGGAAGTAAAGTTCCCTGCCCGTGATGGACAGCCTGAGATGCCTCCGATGAAGGTTGGTGGTCAGGTAATGGAAGGTCTGCCCGATGGCTTCAAGGAGGGACCCTTCGCCTTCAAACGTGGAGACTGGTATTATCTCACCTTCCCGTGGGTCCGTGGCGATACTAGCGGTGGCAAGAACCCAACGGAAACACTCGCCTATGCCATGTCTAAGTCACCCCTCGGCCCCTGGGACTTCAAGGGTATCATCATGGCAGAACATGAGAACGGTTGCTGGACCAACCACCACAGCATTCTGGAATATAAGGGACAGTGGTATATTTTCTATCACTGGAACGATTTCTCTCCCCGTGATGACAAACGCCGCTCTGCCCGCATCGAGAAGATTACCTTCAATGCCGATGGTACTATTCAGGAGGTGTTCAAGACCATGCGTGGCGTAGGTATCAACCAGGCTACGGAGAAGATCGAAATCGACCGTTACAGTAGTGCCAGTGATGATGTGACCACAGAGCTCATCGATACCGTCAACACCTTCCGCAGCTTCTCGGCTTTGCTTCCAAAGAAAGGCAGTTGGATTTGCTACAAAGATATTGATTTCGACTGTCTGACCGACGGCTATCTTGTGATTTCCGCTAAAGCAGCAGAGAACACCGTCTTCTACATCCGTGAGAAGAGCGCAGACGGTAAGATCATGGCGAAGATTGACATGACCGTGAAACCCGAAACACCTGCAGGCATGCCCGCTATGTTCCGTCGCGACTTCAGTAACCAGTGGCTCACAATGACTGCACCGTTGACATATCCCCTGAAGGGCGTCAGCGACCTGGTAATCACTTGTGAGGGCGATGCTGGTGTCAGTGTTGATTGGATCCAGTTCAAGAACCGTCCCAAGTACTTCACACCGGCTACTGCTGGCACTGCCAAACCTGATGAAAACGGATTCATTCGTCGTTGGATGATCTTAGAACCTATCGACAAGCCCAATCCTGGCAACACCGTTTTCACCGATACATATCTGCGTGAGCACTTCAACAGGGAGTACTTCAAAGGTCAGCAGAGCATCCTCCCGAAAGACGGTCAGAAAGTGAAAGCCACCTTCAAGCAGGAGCAGGCTCCCTCAGGTTTCGGCCGTGGCGAGGAGGCACCGGCCCAACCCGAAGTGAAGATGGTCACTCAGACGCTGACCTGGCATGCCCTCGACAGTGAGAACTTCAACGTGAAGCTCTTCCGCTTTGCAGAGAAATGGGGCCAGCAGGTATATGGCGTCCTCTTCTGGACAGTCACCATCATCGACTGCGATGAGGATATCGAGAACGTCCGTTTGGCCGTCGGTTCTAACTCTGCCTCCATGTGGTGGCTGAACGGTAAGGAAGCGTTGTTACTCTCTGGTGACCGCCGTATGGTGGAAGATGACGCAATGTCGGTGCGTCTCACCCTCAAAAAAGGCCGCAACATCCTGCGTGGTGCCATTATCAACGGCCCGGGCATGAGCGACTTCTGCGTCCGCTTCCTCGATGAGAAAGGTAACCCTGTCACTAACTATACAATCAAAGTACAATAAAATGAAAAGACTACATACAATTTTGGCGGCTCTCAGTCTTGCTATTGCCGCACAAGCGCAAATAGGAGAACCTTATATCCACGATCCATCGACTCTTGCCGAGTGCGATGGCAAGTATTACACTTTCGGCACAGGTGGTGGCGGTCTGATTTCCGACGACGGTTGGAGCTGGCATAGTGGTGCAGACCGTCCTGGTGGCGGTGCAGCCCCCGATGTACTGAAGATTGGTGATCGTTACCTCTGTATCTATGGTGCCACAGGTGGTGGCCTTGGCGGTGGTCATGCTGGCCGTATCCTCACCATGTGGAATAAGACCTTAGATCCGAAGTCACCCGACTTCAAGTGGAGCGAGGCTGTAGAGGTGTGTTACTCCGACGGAATGGAGGATCAGGATGCCATCGACCCAGGTCTACTCCTCGATCCTACGACGGGGCGTCTGTGGGTAAGTTACGGTACCTATTTCGGCACCATCCGTCTGATAGAACTTGATCCCAAGACAGGCTTTCGTGTAAAGGGTAATCAGGAAAAGGATATCGCCATCGACTGCGAAGCCTCCGACCTGATGTATCGCGATGGGTGGTATTATCTGCTCGGTACTCATGGTACCTGCTGCGACGGTGTTAACTCCACCTATAATATTGTGGTGGGCCGTTCCAAGAGTGTTGAAGGCCCCTATCTCGATAACGTAGGCCGTGACATGTTCCATGGCGGTGGTAAGATGGTGATTGCTGCTGAAAAGCGTGCCTGTGGTGCAGGTCACTTTGGACGCTATATCATCGACGAGGGTGTCGAAGTGATGTCGTTTCACTGGGAGGCTGATTTCGAACTGAGCGGTCGCTCTACGCTCGCCGTCCGTCCACTGGTCTGGAAAAACGGCTGGCCTGTGGCTGGTGAGAACTTCAAAGGCGGCTCGTTCGAGATCGAGTCAGAGCGTCGTGGTTATGCTTTGGAGCTCGCTGTTGATTTTATCCGTATGAAGCAGGAGCGTCAGGGTTGGTTCAACCGTGAGCAGATGCAACAGCCTGCCAAGCCCATCGCCAACCAGACGTTAGCAGATGTTATCGGCACATGGCCTGAGGGCGCTATCCCTGCCCGCATCGGGGACTATATGCACCGTCCCCATCAGCGTTGGACCATCACCCCAGTTAACGAGGCTGGCGGATATCTCAGCAATCCTTATTTCAAGATCACCATCGAAGGTACTGACCGCGCCCTGGCAGCTACTGCTGATAAGGAGGTGACCACTGTTCCTGCCTATACTGGAGCTGACGAACAGCTCTGGCGCATCGAACAGCTCACCGATGGTACCTACCGCATCATGCCGAAGGCCATCCCTGGTATCGAGGGCGTCAACACAACATACTGTCTCTACAGTGCAGGTGACTCCACGCCCACCCTCGCCAAATACGACTTCTGCAGTGACAATTCCAAGTGGAACTTCCGCAATTACTGATCCAGGCAGAAGGCACGAATCTTTGAGATGTATTCGGCCTTATGCTCATGATATGACAAAGCATGCTCGGCACCATCGGCTACCCAAAGCCCCTTGGTGCCGGGTTTTGCTTCGTAAAGGGGATATACCATCTCAGGAGAAACAAACGTATCGGCACTGCCATGAATAAAGAGCATCGGATAAGAGCATTTCTTAACCTGTTCTAAGGCCGACGCCTCGCCAAAGCTCCAACCATAGCGCAATTGACAAAGCAGACTTGCGGAATACATCAACGGGAAGGGAGGCAAACCGAACTGCTCATTCAGCTGGTTGGCAAACTCATCCCACACGCAGGTATAACCACAATCCTCCACAAAGCGCAGATCCTTGATGCCTTCTGGCATCTTCTCGCCAGACATCATCATGGTGGTGGCAGCACCCATTGATACACCATGCACCACCATCGTATCGGCCTGGAAGGTCTTCATCCAATGCAGTACATCGAGCCGGTCCTTCCATCCCATCTGAATGGCGTCGCCCTCGCTTTCGCCACATGCATGCAACTCTGGCATCACCACGTTATAGCCTAACTCATGCTCATAGATACGGGCCAGCCAAAAGAACTTGATGGCACAATCGCGCCAACCGTGAACTACGAGGGCTGTACGAGTGCTACCTCTATCCACAAAGAAAGCATGATGACGTTCCCCTGTCGGCATCGTCATAAACGTGTCACGCAAAGCACCGATGCTTCGCAGACTGTCAACCCACTCTTTACTCTCAGGATAGGTTTCAAACTGCTGTCGATAACACGAGTCAGTGTCCATCCGGTTCGGATCGGGAGCCAGTGAGAAGTCAAGCATATAAAAGCTGCCGCCAATCAGTGCGATCACAAAAACCGTCACAATGATAGCTAATGTCCACCCTATTTTCTTCATCTTCCTTACAAATTTACGTTTCGGGTGCAAATATACAACTTTCTTTTTGTATTTCACTCATTTATTCGTAACTTTGCAACCATGCTAACGGAAAAGACAATGGAGAAGCTACGCATTCTGGCGGAGTCGGCGAAGTATGATGTGTCATGTTCGTCGAGCGGCACTGTGCGCAAAGGCAAACAGGGTATGGTAGGCTCTACTGTAGGTGGCGTGGGCATCTGTCACTCGTTTGCCGACGATGGGCGCTGCATCTCTCTGCTGAAGGTGATGCTGACCAATTACTGTATGTACGACTGTGCCTACTGCATCAATCGACGTTCGAACGATATCAAACGAGCTACGCTCTCTGTCAGCGAACTCGAGGAGATCACGATGGAGTTCTATCGGCGCAACTATATCGAGGGACTGTTTCTCAGCAGTGGAGTGGTGCGCAATCCTGACTATACGATGGAGCGCCTCACAGCCATTGCTCGCGATTTAAGAACCATTCATCGTTTCAATGGCTATATCCATCTGAAAAGCATTCCTGGCTGTTCGCAGGAACTGCTCAACGAAGCAGGGCGTTATGCCGACCGCATGAGTGTGAACATCGAGATACCCAAGGAAGAGTCGCTGAAACTGTTGGCGCCAGAGAAAGATCACAAGAGCGTGTTCACGCCGATGAAGATGATCCAGCAGGGAGTACTGGAGAATAAGGAAGACAGGAAAAAATACCGTCATGCCCCCCGTTTCGTACCTGCAGGACAATCCACGCAGATGATCGTAGGCGCTACGAAAGAATCCGATAAGGACATCCTCACGATGTCATCCCTGCTCTACGGACAGCCCACGATGCGACGCGTCTATTATTCAGGCTATGTCAGCGTGAACACCTACGACCCGCGATTGCCGATTCTCAAACAACCGCCTTTGGTACGTGAGAACCGACTCTACCAAGCCGACTGGCTATTACGCTTCTACCACTTCAAGGTGGAAGAGATTGTCGATGACCTGCATGCCAACCTCGACTTAGAGGTTGACCCCAAACTCGCCTGGGCGCTCCGTCATCCAGAAGCCTTCCCTGTGGATATCAACACAGCTGACTACGAACAGCTGCTACGAGTGCCAGGACTCGGCACGAAGTCGGCTTGGCTCATTGTCAACTCACGTCGCTTCAACCGCCTGACCAGCTACGACCTGAAGAAGATGGGTGTGGTGATGAAGAAGGCAAAGTATTTCATCACCTGCAACGAACTCACCTCGCAGTTCTCCCAACCCATCATCGGCATCAACGAACTCCACCCAGAGCGCCTGCGCCCACTCCTCATCAGCAAGGCCCAACAAAAACGCGCCGCCGAAGAACAACAACTCACCCTCAATTTCAAGGAAGAATAATAGGAAATAATTCATAAGTGCACTTCAATCCTTTCGTTATCCACAATTGCAGGTATTTCGTGAGTAATCATCCACTCCATAATATCATGAAACACCACACCAGCCATTCCTCCACCACTTGCAGGCAGTCCCAACTTATTGATGGAAACGATCATACTGTATTTAGGCTTGTCAGCAGGGAAGTAGCCACAGAAAGCAAGCTGATATTCAGTTACGAAAGGTTCTTCACCAAAATCATATTCTCCTACCTGTGATGTACCTGTCTTTCCAGCAACACGTATAATAGGTGAGCCTGCTTTTCTGCCAAGACCTTGACTAACCACATGCTCTAAAATAACCTGCATCTTTTTGATATTATCTTTCGATGCAATCTGCGGATTAATGATCTCTATCTCGCCAGATTTCAGCGTAGGCTTCACCATATTACCGTCATTGGCTATAGCATTATAGAAAGTCAACATCTGGATAGGTGCTATTTTCCGGTTGTACCCTATGGCACTCCAGATGACGTACTTGTTTACCCAATCAGAATTTTTTGGAGAATCATAGGCTGTTGGTTTGAGCCCTTCAATGCCATCAATGAAATCCGGTTGTCCGAAGCTCATTTTATTTAAGTCATCAAAGAAATCCTGTTCATGACCTTTATAGAACTTCCAAATAGGCACACCGATTCCGATGTTTGAACTGGTCTCCATTGCTCTCGCCAAGTTCATATCCCCATAGCCGCCTCTTCGCCAATTATGGTCTCTCAGAACCCAACTATCATCAATTTCCCAGATTCCTTCTCCCGTATGAACAACATAGGTACTATCTATTCCCCTTTCAAACAATGCGAGTAAAGAGGCAGGTTTCGTTAACGATCCTAACTCCTGTTGATAGGCAAAGTTCTTGCAAGGCTGGAACTTACCTTCAAAGTTACGCTCCAGTCCTGACATAGCCAATATTTCACCACTCTGAACTTCCATCACAATAGCCTGACCTTGCAAACAGTTCCTAATATCAATCATTTGTTCATTGAGTATTGAGTCCACAGCGATTTGCAGTTCTGGTATAATAGTAGGTTCACCCATTATCTTACCAGTCTTTATCTTTTCCGGCT